>DASZOD010000159.1:0-21690 GCA_035550935.1 Egibacteraceae bacterium
GCCCCGCCGCGCGGCAGCGGGCGGCCACCGCCCGAGCGCGGGTATCGGCCACCTCCAGCAGCAGCCAGCCCCCGGGGCGCAGCCAGCTCGGTGCTTGGGCGACGACGCGGTCGGACACCTCATGACCGGTGGGGCCCGCCACGAGCGCCGGAGCGGGGTCCCACTCGGCGACCTCAGGCTCCAACCCGGCCAGCTCTCCGGCGGCGACGTAGGGCGGATTGCAGACCACGACGTCGACCTTGGCGCGCAGGGCGGCCGGCAGTGGCTCGAACAAGTCGCCTTCCACAACCTTCACCGGCAGGCCCCAGCGGGCGGCGTTGGTGCGGGCCAAGGATGCCGCCGCGGGCGCAGAGTCGGTGGCCACGACCACGCAGCCGGCCTCGTGGGCGACCGCGCAGGCGACCGCGCCGCTGCCGGTGCATGGCTCGACGACCAGCCCGCCGGGAGGCGTGCGCGCCACCGCCTCGCCCGCCAGCACCTCGGTCTCGGGACGGGGGATGAACACGCCTGGACGCACCAGCAGGTCCAGGCGGCGGAAGCCGACCGACCCGACGATGAGCTGCAGCGGCTCGCGGCGGGCGCGACGCTCACCCAGCTCGCGCAACCGTCGGGCCGCGGGCGCCGGCAGCGGCCGGTCGCCCGACGTCAGCAGCCTCGCCCGTGACCAGCCCAGGACGTGGCGGGCCAGCAACTCCGCGTCGACCTGCGGGCTGGGGACGCCCGAGGCCGCCAGGCGCTCCCGCAGCGCGGACAGCGCGGCCTCCACGCTGTCCTCGGCGCCCACCCCGGGGTTTGTCGAGTCTTGAACGCCTGTGGTGCTCAAGTCGACAGACCCCGGGTTGCGCTGGCCAGGGAGTCGCGGCCGCGGTCCTGGGATAGGGCCTGGAGGCGCCGGCGCTGCTCCTCCTCGGCGAGCGCGTCCACCACCGCCGACAGCCCGCCGTCGAGGATCACGGCCAGTCCGTGGATGGTGAGGCCCACCCGGTGGTCGGTCAGGCGGTTCTGGGGGAAGTTGTAGGTGCGGATCTTCTCCGAGCGGTCGCCGGTGCCGATCTGCGCGGCGCGCAGGTCGGCACGTTGCTTCGCGGCGCGCTCGCGCTCGTCCTGTAGCAGTCGGGCGCGCAGGTGCCGCAGCGCCTTGTCGCGGTTCTGGATCTGGGACTTCTGGTCCTGGCAGCTGACCACCAGCCCGGTGGGCAGATGGGTGATGCGCACCGCCGAGTCCGTGGTGTTCACCGACTGGCCGCCCGGTCCCGACGACCGGTAGACGTCGACGCGCAGGTCGTTGGGGTCGATCTGGACGTCGACCTCCTCGGCCTCTGGCATCACGGCCACAGAGGCAGTCGAGGTGTGGATGCGCCCACCCGACTCGGTGGCGGGCACCCGCTGGACCCGGTGGACCCCCGACTCGTGCTTCAGCCTCGAGTACGCGCCCCGGCCGTTGACCTGGAACACGACCTCCTTGACCCCCCCGATGCCCTGCGCGGCGGCGCTGATCTCCTCGACCCTCCACCCCATGCGCTCGGCGTAGAGCATGTACATGCGGTACAGCTCGCCGGCGAACAGCCCGGCCTCGTCCCCGCCGGCCCCGGCCCGGATCTCGACGATGACGTTCTTGTCTTCCAGCGGGTCCCTCGGCAGCAGCAGGACCTGCAGCCGGCGAGCCAGAGCAGCGGCGCGCGCGTCGCTTTCTTGGGCTTCGGCCAGAAGCAGATCGCGTTCGGCGCCCCCTGTCTCGCCGGCGAGCTCCCGTCCGGCCTCGGCGTCGGACACGGCCTGACGGTAGCTGCGGTGGACCTGGACGAGCTCGGACAGCTCCGCGTGGCGCCTGGCCACCTGGGCGTAGCGGGCGGGGTCGGCCAGCACCCCGGGGTCGGCCAGCGCGGCCGTCACCTCGTCGTAGGCGGCCTCGATCTCGTCGAGGCGGTCCTGCAGGTGGTGCAGGTCACGGTCGGGCGGGTTCGGTTGAGTCATGGCTGCTCCCGTCGGCGGGTACCGTCACGGGCGGACGGCCCGCCGCCACCACTCAGGTGGTTTCCTCCTGGTGGATGGGCGTGCCCGTGACGTCGGCCGGCCCCAGGGGCTCGGGGGCTTCGTCGGGACCCCACACCACCGGCGACGGCAGGTCGTGTGCGCGGCGTCCGGCGAGCTCCCCCTCGGGCACGACCGCCTCGAAGGCGCGGATCGCGACCTCGACCTGGTCGGGGGTCGGCGGCTTCGTCGTGATCATCTGCAGCCACAGGCCCGGCTTCATCAGGGCGCGGACGGCGAGGTTGTCGCGCCCGGCGCCAAGCCGCAGCCCCTCATAGGCCACCCCGGCGACGACCGGCAGCAGCAGCACCCGCAGCATGATGTGGTAGAGCGCGGTCAGCAGCCGCCCCGCGTCGGGCGCGGGCACGAGCGCGCCCGCCACCGAGTACAGCACGATCGCCACGAGCATGACCATGAGCAGGAAGTTCGTGCCGCAGCGCACGTGCAGCGTCGAGTAGGGCTCGACGGCCGCGGGCGCCAAGGGGCCGCCGTGTTCCCAGGCGGCGATCGTCTTGTGCTCGGCGCCGTGGTATTGGAACACCCGGCGGATGTCGGCCAGCAGCGAGATCGCGAACAGGTAGGCGAGGAAGATCGCGATGCGGACGACGCCCTCGACGACGTGATAGAGCAGCCCGCCGCCGATGCGGTCGGAGACGGCGGCCAGCCCGACGTTGGGCACCACGATGAAGACCCCAACGAACAGCAGCAGCGCGATGGCCAGGCTGCTGCCCACCTGCCGGCTGGACAGCCGCTCGTCCTCCTCCACCGACTGGTTGGCGGAGATCGTCAGCGCGCGCATGCCGATGGCCAGCGCGTCGACGAGCGCGAACATGCCCCGCAGCAGCGGCTTGGAGAACAACCGCACGCGCTGGGGCAGGTCGCTGACGCGATGGCGCTCGAGCCAGATGTCGCCGCCGGGGCGGCGCACCGCTACCGCCCAGGTGCGCGCGCCGCGCATCATGACCCCCTCGATGACCGCCTGGCCGCCGTAGTAGTGGGGGCTGCGCTGCTGGCTGGGCATGCCGACCTCAGGCCCTCCCGCGTCCCGCGCGCGGCTCCGGGGCCCGCTCGGCCGCTGCCTGCTTGGCCTGGGTCTTGGCGTAACGCTGCTTGTAGCGCTCCACGCGGCCGCCGGTGTCGACCAGCTTCTGGCGCCCGGTGTAGAAGGGATGGCACTGGCTGCACAGCTCGACGTGGATGTCGGGCTTGGTGGCACGGGTCGTGAACGTGTTGCCGCACGAGCAGTGGACCGTGGCCACGACGTACTCGGGATGGATGCCGCTCCTCATCGTTCTCGTCGTCTCCCGGGTTCAGGCTTGCAGGTTGCTCTTTTGGATCTGCACCAGGAACTGGTTGTTGCTGCGGGTCGACTTTATCTTGTCGATGAGCAGCTCCAGCGCCGCGGGGCCCTCGAGTGCGTGCAGCACCCGGCGCAGCTTCCAGATGATCATGAGCTCCTCCTTGTCCAGCAGGAGCTCCTCCTTTCGGGTGCCGCTGGCCTCGATGTCGATCGCCGGGAAGATGCGCTTCTGCTCCAGCCGGCGGTCCAGCCGCAGCTCCATGTTGCCGGTTCCCTTGAACTCCTCGAAGATGACCTCGTCCATCTTCGAGCCGGTTTCGATCAGCGCGGTCGCCACGATCGTCAGCGAGCCGCCGCCCTCGATGTTGCGGGCCGCACCGAAGAAGCGCTTCGGCGGGTACAGCGCGGTGGAGTCCACGCCACCGGACATGATGCGCCCGCTGGCCGGCGCCGCGAGGTTGTAGGCGCGGGCCAGCCGGGTGATGGAGTCCAGCAGCACGACCACGTCCCGGCCTAGCTCCACCAGGCGCTTGGCGCGCTCCATCGACAGCTCGGCGATCTGGGTGTGGTCGTCGGCGGGTCGGTCGAACGTCGAGGCCACGACCTCGCCGGGGATCGACCGGCGCATGTCGGTGACCTCTTCGGGCCGTTCGTCGACGAGGACGACCATGAGGTGGCACTCGGGGTTGTTGAAGGCGATGGCCTGGCCGAGCTCCTTGAGGATGGTGGTCTTGCCGGCCTTGGGCGGGGACACCACCAGGCCACGCTGGCCTTTCCCGATGGGCGACATCAGGTCCATGATGCGCATGGAGATCGGCCCGTCGGGCGTCTCCAGGGGGAGCCGCTCGTCGGGGAACAGCGGCGTCATGTCCTTGAAGTCGGGGCGGTGGGGCAGGTTGCCCTGCTGGTCGGGGGCGATCCCGTTGACCTTGTCGACGTGGTGCAGCGCCGGGACCTTCTCGGTCGACCGCTGGGCCCGTATCGGTCCTTCCACGACGTCGCCGCGGCGCAGGCCGTGCTTGCGCACCTGGCCCTGCGACACGTAGACATCACGGTCGCCCGGCAGGTAGCCGCTGGTGCGCAGGAAGCCGTAGCCCTCGGGGAGGATGTCGAGCACTCCCGCGCGCACCTCACCCGGCTCGGCGCCGCTGTCGTCCTCACGGCTGTGCTGGCGCACCCCCTGTTGACCCTTGTTGCGGCGACGCTCCCGCCGGCTGCGCCGGCGGGCACGTGCCTCGCCGTCCTCGTCGTCGTCCCGGCGCGGGCCACGGTCCTCGCGCACCGGGGTCTCGCCGCCCTGGGCGTCGCCGGACCGGGCAGCGACCGCGCCACCGGAGTCCGGTTCGGCGCCCGCCGGCCGCGCCGGGGCCTCGACGCCCGCCGGCCGCGTCGGGGCCTCGACGCCCCCCTGGCGCGGCGGCGGCCCGTCGCCCGCTGACCCGGCGCTGTCCGCAGCAGGTCCATCGTCGGCAGCGGCGCGCCCGGCGTCGGCTTCGTCGTCCCCCTCGACCCCCGCCGCGCGCTCGCGCACGCGGGTGCGCACCCGGGTACGCACGGCGTCGTCCTCATTGGCGGCCAGGTCCCTACGGGCCGCCGACGAGGTCTCGGCCGCGGGTTGCTCGGCAGCGCCCTCGTCGCGGCCGTCGCCGCCGCGCGGACCAGGCTCGGCCGGAGCCGGCGCCTGGCGCGGGGACGGTCCGGTCCCGTTGGCAGCACGCATGATCGCCTCGATCAACTCGGCCTTCTTCAGCCGCTGGTAGCCGCGCATCTGCAGGTGCGCGGCGATGTCCTTCAGCTCGGTGAGCTGCTTGCGGGCCAGGACGCTCGGGTCCATGGGTCACTCCTGTGGGATGGTCCGGACCACGCGGTCGTCCTCGGAGCGCGTGGCCGCAGCGGTGCTGTGGGTGTCGTCGTTCATCGGCGCCGGACGGTCATCGCGGCTGCCCGTCGCCGGCCGCGACCGCAGCGCGTGGCCGGTCGCGATCGCCCCGGGAGGCTGGTCGTGCAGGTCGCTGACCGCGGACACGATCAACTCCATGACCCGGGAGACCGTCGTGTCGAGGCTGTAGCTGGCTACCACCGGCACGCCGTGCTCGACCGCCAGCGTCCGCACATAGCGCTGCACCTTGCGGATGTCGCCGAGATGGGCAAGGTAGCGGTTCAGACCCCTGCTGCGCGTGTCCTGCTCCCGCGCCACGAAGTGACTGCGGTGGATGTGCTCGTCCTCGACGGTGATGACCATCTCGGCCACGATCGCCTCGTCGCGCGTGGGCAGGTTCAGGTACCCGGGGACGACGTGGGCTCCCTCCACGATGAGGTCGGTGCCCTCGATCACCGCCCGTCGGATGATCTTCGTCACGCCCACCGCGACGGCGTGGACCTGCTGGCGGTAGCCGGCGATGACCGGGTCGGCATCCCCGAGCGGCTCGCGCAGCAGCGACGCGACATCGAACGAGGACGTGTGGATGCTCGGCATCATCTCGCGCGTGAAGATGCCGCGCATGACCTCTCTGATGGCGTCGGTCGACACGATGCGCACGATGCCCAGCCAGTTCGCGACCGTGGTGGCCACCGTCGACTTGCCCACGCCCGTCGCCCCGCCGATGAGCACGACCAGCGGCACGTCGCGATGCTGAGTGCGCTGCCAGCCCCGGTAGTTCTCAGCGTAGCGCGCGCCGACCTCCTCCTCCAGGACGCGTTCCGCGAGTTGACCCAGTTCTCGCGAGGAGATGTCGCCCCGGCGCTCGGCGTGCAGCACCTCCTCGATGACCTCGGCGACGTGGAAGGCGCGCGAAGGCGGCAGCCCGGCGGCCATCACCGAGGTGGCCATGAGTCCCTTGGAGTAGGGCAGGCCGGCCTTGCCGTCGCGGACCGTGACGTGGCGCGGGCGAGGCTCGGGCGGGTCTGCGCTATGGTCTCGTGGCTCCATCACTGGCAGCTGGGCTCTCTCGTCTGCGCCGGCCGCGCCCCGCGTCCTGTCCCACTGGCGGTCTGCGGCTCCGCCGACGGCGTCAGCGCGGTGCGAACCGCTCGTCGGCCAGGCCGGCGATGCGGTCGACCGCCGCAGCCAGCGACGCGTCACCGTCCTCGGTGGCGCGGCCGTCGGGTCCGACGACCACGGGGCGGTTGTCGCAGAACACGACCTGTGCCCCCGCCGCGCTGGCGATACGCGCCGCGACGTCCACGGCGGCGGCCTTCAGTTCCACCAGGAGAACCTCAAACGCCGGCGCTCTCTCCAGGTCCGCCCGTAGCGCCGGCCGGTTGGAGAGGTGGTTGCTGGTGGCGACCACCTCACAGCCGTGCTGGGACTCCAGCCAAGCCGCCAGCGACTCGCCGACGGCAGCGGGTGCGGTCATGGCGAAGAACGCCTTCGCTCCGGCTACCGGGCCCATGGGTACGGGACGCAGGACGGTGCAGAGAACAGGCAGAGATCGGGAAGTACTCCGGATGACCTCGAGCACGGCCTCCACCTGGTGTGGGGAGGACGTGGGAGGCTCACACATTGTAACGACGATGAGGTCGGCCAGCAATATGCGGTAGCGACCGAGGTAGCCGTCCAGCAACTCCGGGTCGCAGTCGCCGGGCACGATGAGCGCGGTGGCGTCGGCGTGCACCGGGGGGAGCGCGGCCCCGCTGCCCTCCAGCAGCGTCAGGTCGCCGGGCAGATCATCGGCCGCGCCGACCGCTTCGGCGACGTTCGAGAAGGCGACCGCCCCTGCCAGCCCCCCGCCGCAGCGGCGCGCGCCCACTGTGGCGACGCCCGAGGTCAGCGCGTCCTCGTAGAAGTCGCTGGCGGCATGCCCACCGCCTTCGGCGATCGACAGCAGTGCCTCGAGATCGGGTGCGGCCCCCGCAGACACGACCACCGGGTCGGGCGGGCCTCCCCGCCCCATGGCCACGATCACCGGCGTCCGCCCGCCGGCAGCCAGGCGCCGGGCGAAGTCCGCGGTGACGGCGGTCTTGCCGGTGCCGACGACCGCGACGGTGGGCCGGCCAGCCACCCGCGGCCGGGGCGGCGGGGTGAGCCGGAAGTCAGGGCCCTCGTAGGCGACGCCGGCCACCAGCGCGTGGCTGGCCAGCTGCAACCGCCGGCGCGGCCCCAGGATCGGCTCATCGGACAGGTCGACGACGACGTCGGGACGGTCCTGGGCGATGAGCTCGTCCAGCGCCGCCGCGGCGGCGGCCGGGTCGTAGGCGCCCTCGGCCCCCCCGGCCCAGCGGGTCGGGACCCCCAGGTCCATCGGTGCGTCGGCCCCCGCGATCTTCTCGGTGCCCCCGAGCAGCAGCGCCGTCACCGGGTTGGTCCCCGCTTCGGCCAGGGCGGCCAGCGCCGCTCGCAGCACCGATGGGTAGTGCTCCCCGTCGATCAGGACGACGGCGCGGCGCTGGCTGTCGGCTGCCACGGCGGTTGCGGCCGTCAGCGCACCGCCGGGGCGACGTCGCTGTCGCCGTGGTGGGGCGCCTGTGAGCGGTGGTCGGCGACGGGCGCGGCGAACAACGGCTCGAACTCCCGCTGGTACTGCTCGCCGGTGCGCGCGTTCCAGTGGGCGATGAGCGTCGACGGCCCGAAGGGTTGCCTGCGCCGGATGCGCACCTGGCCCTCGGTGTACTCGATGACGCTGTAGCAGGGCGCCGTGTGGCCGCGCAGCCGAAGGCTGGACATCGTACCGGCGTTGGCGACGTACATGTGCTCGAGGCGCCACACATGCGGGATGTGCTTGTGGCCGGTCACTACGAGGTCCACCCCCGACGTCAGCAGCAACTCCAGAACGTCGCCGGCGTCCTGCACCGTGCCGCGCTCCCGGCCGGTGCCCGGCACGGGGATGAGGTGGTGGTGCAGCGCGAAGACCTTCAGCTCCGCCGGGCAGTCGAAGGACTCGCGGATCCATCCGTAATGCTCGCGCCCCACCCGCCCCTCGTCGAGGTCGGGCTCGGACGAGTCCACGGCGACGATGCGGACCCGGCCGACGTCACGGACCCAGAAGCGGTCGCCGAACAGCTCCTCGAAGTGCAGGTAGCCCACGTTGCGGCTGTCGTGGTTGCCGGGGACGACGTGGAAGGGCCGGCGAATCCGCTCGAAGTACGCGGCGGCGGCCCTGTACTCCCCCGCGAGCCCGTCGTTGGTCAGGTCACCGGTGCACAGCACCGCGTCCGGCCCGAGGTCGTTGAGCTCGCTGAGCACCCGTTCCATGAGGTCGGGCACGAAGTGCTGCGACCCGACATGGGGGTCGGAGATCTGGGCGATCGTCACCATGCAGCATCCTGTCGCTGTCGAACGCGGGACAAGGCCCCGGCGCGCCGTCGAGCCTGGCAGGGCGGTCCGCAGGCGCCGCCGCGGGCGGGATCGGCTGGGGCTACTGTAACCGCCACGTCCGGCTGCCCGCCGGAGGCGGACCGGTCTCACCCTGCCCCACGCCGGCGGGCAGAACGGTCGCACCGGCGCGATCCCAGCGCGACGGGCGCACCTGGAAGCCGTCGGCGCCCGACAGGCAGGATGCGATCCCCGCGTCGCGCAGCGCCGCCACCAGCGCGCCCGAGCCCGGCATCGCCGCCAGGCGTGCGGGCTCGTGCAGGGCGTCGGTCATGGCCGCCGGTTCCCAGGCCGCCGCGCCGCACAGCCCCGCCAGCACCATGGCCGCGCGGGCGCCGTTGGCGGCGGCTTCAGCCAGCGCGACGGTGTCGGGCAGCAGGCTGCGTGCCACTGCGGTGGACTGGCGGCTCGCCGGCACGCACAGGAGGGGGCGCAGGCCGTCGCTGGGCTCCAGGCGCACCGCCCGACCGCCGAGGCAGACCGTCAGGCCACCCAGCACCGCTGCCGCGGCGTTGTCGGCGTGCCCCTCCAGCTGGCCGGCCAGGTCGACCAGGTCCTGGTCTCGTCCCCCGCCACCGGTCAGCGCCCGCCCCAGGGCCAGCCCGGCGACGGCCGCGGCCGCCGACGAGCCCAGACCGCGTTCCACGGGGATGGCGTTGCGGGCGCGCAGGGTGACGTCGGGAACGCCCACGCGCGCCCAGGCGCAGTAGGCGACCAGCGCCCGCCAGATGAGGTTGCCGTCGTCCGCGGGCAGCTCGCCGGCGCCCTGACCCTCGGCGACCACCCTGTGGCCACCGGGCTCGGTGGCCCAGACGGTGAGCGCCAGGTCGACGGCCACCGCCAGGGCGTCGAAGCCGGGGCCCAGGTTCGCGCTGCTGGCGGGCACCGACACGCCCACGGCGGCGAGCGCGCCACGCCGCCATGAGTGCGCTCGCCGGCGGGAGCGCCGGTCAGGCCCAACAGCTCGGCGGCCGCGTCGACGTCGGGGGGCACGACCGGCGGCTGGGCCGCGCCCGCGATTGCCCAGTCGGGGTCCTTCAGCCCGTGGCCGGTGAGCACGCACACCACCGTCTGACCGGGCGTCAGGTCACCGGTGTCGCGCAGGTGCAGCAGTCCCGCGACGCTGGCGGCGGAGGCCATCTCGGCGAAGACGCCCTCGGCCGCGAGGCGGCGGTAGGCCTTGAGGATGTCGCGGTCGGTGACGGCGCGCACCGAGCCGCCGGACTCGTCGGCGGCGGCGACCGCCTGCTTCCATGACGCGGGATTGCCGATACGGATGGCGGTGGCGATCGTCGACGGCGACTCGATCACGCGGCCGCGGACGATCGGGGCGGCGCCGGCGGCCTGGAAGCCGTGCATGACCGGCAGGCGGTCGGCCAGCCCGTCCTGGCGGTACTCGCGGTAGCCCGCCCAGTAGGCGGTGATGTTGCCCGCGTTGCCGACGGGCATGACGTGGACGTCGGGGGCGCGGCCGAGGAAGTCGCAGACCTCGAAGGCGCCGGTCTTCTGCCCCTGGATGCGGTAGGGGTTGACCGAGTTGACGAGCTCGACGGGATACGTGTCGTGCAGCGTCCGGCAGATCTCCAGCGCCCGGTCGAAGTTGCCGTCGACCTGGATCACCTTGGCGCCGTGCACCAGCGCCTGGGCGAGCTTGCCCAGGGCGATCTTTCCTTTGGGGATGAGCACCCCGCACACCAGTCTGGCCTTGGCGGCGTAGGCCGCCGCGGATGCGGAGGTGTTGCCGGTGGAGGCGCAGATGACCGCCTGCGCGCCGGCCTCGACGGCCTTGGAGATCGCCACCGTCATGCCCCGGTCCTTGAACGACCCGGTGGGGTTGGCGCCTTCGAACTTCAGCCACACCTCGCAGCCGGTCAGCCCCGACAGCTCGCAGGAGTGGATCAGCGGCGTGCCGCCCTCGCGCAGCGTGACGACGGGCGTGTCAGCGCCGACCGGCAGCCGGCCCCGGTACTCCTCGATCACCCCCCGCCACTGCCGCCTGCTGCTCCCGGCTCGTGGGGGGAACGTCGGCTCGTAGGAGCGGTGGGCCCTGCCGGCCATCGCCCCCGAGTCTAGTGTCGCCGGTGGCCCGCCGGCCGGTCGTGGCCGCGCAGACCAATTGGGCCGGGGTCACACCAGCCCGTCGAGCAGCGTCTCCAGCGCCGCGGTGCGCGCCTGCTCGGCCGGTCGGGACAGGTAGAAGCTGGCGTGGTACCAGCCCTCGGCCTCCCTGCCCGTCGGGTCGAGGCCCATCGCGTCCAGCTCGGCCAGCACGTAGTCGCGCTCCCGGCCGTCGGCGAAGCGTCGCTGCGGGAAGGTCCGGCTGGCCCGTTCGGTGACCAGCCCCTCTGCTTCCAGGGCCTCGGCCACCGGCCGGTAGGGCACCATGCGCAGCGCGAACGCAGCCACCCAGGGGCGCCGGGGGGCCTGGACGCAGCCCAGCACCCGGTGGAACGTGCGCTCGGAGATGTAGCCGATGCCGCCGGTGACCGTGACCAGGTCGACGTCGGCCAGCGCCCGGGCCAGTGCGCCCGAGGGCTGGGTCGACTCGAGGTTCTGGGCCGCCCCGACGTCCAGCAGCCCGGCCTGCAGCGCGTAGGCCACGGCGTTGCCGGCGCAGTCCAGACCGACGAACCGAGGCGGGCGCTCGCGGTGGCGGCTGCGGAAGAAGTCGGCGTCGGCCGCAGCCAGCCCGGCGCTGGACAGCCCGGCGAGCTGGGGCGAGCAGTAGCGGTCGTACAACTGGCCCAGGGTCAGGTCGCAGCGCAGCAGGGCCGCGTTGATCCCGTACGAGCAGCACAGGTCGGCGACCGTGACCTGCCCGTCGCCGTCCTGGGCGCGGCGGGCGGCCACGAGCGCGTCGAAGACGCCCCGGGCGTGCTGGGGGATCTGGTAGTCCAGGCCCCGCAGCACCTTGAAGTACTCCCGCGGGTCGGGCAGGTCGTAGATGTGGTCGAAGCGCGCCTTGCCGTCCTTCTGGTGCCGCAAGTCGAGATCGTTCATGTCTGTCGTTCCCCCCCTCAGGCTTCGCCGCCTTCGACCCGCATGATGCTGGCCACGGCCCGGACGGGTTCGAGCCCACGCAGGTCGTGCAAGGTGGCCTGGACGTCGCGTTCCTTGGCGGCGTGGGTGATCAGCACGAGCTGGGCCGAGTTGCCGGTGCCCTCCTGCCAGACGCTCTTGATCGACACGCCGTGGTGGCCGAAGGCCCCGGCGATGGCGGCCAGCACGCCAGGGCGGTCGGCCACGGCTAGCAGCACGTAGTACTGGACAGTGGTCTGGTGGAAGGGCCGCAGCGGCCGCTCGGCCGGCGCGACGTTGTCCGCGGCACGCTCCCCCGACAGCAGCGCCCGTGCCACGGTGACGATATCACCCACGACCGCGCTGGCGGTCGGAAGCGAGCCTGCACCCCGGCCGTAGAACATGAGGTCGCCCACCGCCTCGGCCTCGACGAACACCGCGTTGAACGACTCGCGCACGCTGGCCAGCGGGTGCGCGGCGGGCACCAGGGCAGGGTGCACCCGCACCCCGATGGCGCCCTCGGAGTCCTCGGCGATGGCCAGCAGCTTGACGACGTAGCCCAGCCGGCGGGCGAAGGCGATGTCCTCGGTGGTGACGCCGGTGATGCCCTCCCGGTAGACGTCGCCGGCCACGACCTTCGCGTCGAACGCGACGGAGGCGAGGATGGCGGCCTTGGCGGCGGCGTCGAAGCCCTCGATGTCAGCCGACGGGTCGCGTTCGGCGTAGCCCAGCCGCTGGGCCTCGGCCAGGGCCTCGCCGAACTCGGCGTCCTCCTCGGTCATCTTCGTCAGGATGTAGTTGGTGGTGCCGTTGAGGATGCCCAGCACCTTGCGGACCCGGTCGCCGGCCAGCGACTCGCGCAGCGGCTTGATGATGGGGATGCCTCCGGCCACGGCGGCCTCGTACTCCAGGCGGGCGCCGCGTTCGCGGGCCAGGGCGAACAGCTCGACGCCGAGCGTGGACACCAGCTCCTTGTTGGCGGTGACCACGCTCTTGCCCCCCTGCAGGGCCGCGGTGATCAGGCCCCGGGCGGGCTCGATGCCGCCCATGACCTCCACGACGATGTCGACCCGCGGGTCGCCCACCACGGCCGCGGGGTCGTTGGTCAGCGCCGGCACCTCGACGTCGCGGTCGCGCGACAGGTTGCGCACCGCCACCGGCCCCAGACGCAGCCGCGCGCCCAGCCGGGCGGCGATCTCGTCGGCGTGCTCGCGCAGCAGGCGTACCACGCCCGAACCGACGATGCCGCAACCCAGCAACCCGATCGTCAGTGTCCGTTGCCTCATGGCGGTCAGAAGTCTAGAGGCGTGCCGGAGCGCCTCAGAACCGGCATGGCCCACAGCGGCGTCCCGGTCCCCGCCCGTCACCGGCCGGTCAACGCCAGCGCAGCACACGCACGACGTCGGAGAAGTCGTCGGTCCACACCAGCGCCTGACCGGGCTCGGCGACCAGGGGGCGCCAACCCGGGCGGGCGGCCAACGGGGCGAGGGTCTCGGCGTTCTCGGCGAGCACCACCCAGGTCGACGCCAGCTTGCCGAGGTCGGCGTCGCCGGCGTCGTGGCGGACCAGGCCCGGGAGGCCCTGCTGCTCGGCGACGCCGGCCACGACCGGGCCGAGGTCCAGGTGACGGTTGCTGATGTGCAGGGCGATCACGCCGCCCGGCGCCAGCTTGGAGCGGTACAGCGCGACCGCCTCGGTCGTCAACAGGTGCACGGGGATGGCATCGGAGCTGAACGCGTCGAGGGCGATGATCCCGAAGTGGTGCGCAGGGGCGTCGGCGAGCGACAGGCGCCCGTCGCCGAGCACGACGTCGACCTCGGCCGGGGTGTCGTGCAGGAAGCTGAACAGCTGCGGGTCGGTGGCGATGTCGACGATGGCCTCGTCGATCTCGTAGAAGGTCAGGGTCTGCCCGGCCCGCCCGTAGGCGGCCAGCCCCCCGGTACCGAGCCCGATGATCGCGACCTCGTCGGCGGCCGGCTGCCGGCCGTAGGCGGCGAACACCTCACCGATGGGGCCGCTGCGGTGGTAGTAGCTCTGCGGCACGGTCGCCTGGCCGGGTCGGCGGTCCTGCCAGCCGTGGATGGTGGTGCCGTGGACGAGCACGTGGCGGTCGCCTTCCGCCTCGACCCTGGCGACCCCGAAGAACGTACGCTCGGTGTGCAGCGCCCCCGAAGCGGGCAGGGTGGCGCTCGCCAGCGCGAGCGACGTGCCCACCGCGAACGCCAGCGGTCGCCGGTCAGCGACCATGGCCACCAGCCGCCGAGCGCCCAGCAGCAGCCCGACCAGCACGGCCGCCGCGACCGGACCCAGACGCTCGACCCCCTGCGGCAGGAGCCAGAGGACCCCGACGACGAGCGCGGCGGTCAGCGCCCGCCGCGGGCGCGCCACCGGGGCGGACCTGGACTCGCCCGGTCGCGGGCCGACGAGGACGAACACCGCCGCGGCGATCACCAGCGGGTACTCGACGACACTGTCGAAGGTCACCGGGGCCAGCAGCCCGTTGAACAGGCCGCCCAGGGCGCCGCCGGTGGAGACCAGCAGGTAGAAGCGGGTGAGGTGGGCCGGCGTAGGGCGGTCCTGCGCCAACCTGCCGTGCGCGGCCAGCGCCACGGTCGGCAGGAACAGCAGCAGGTGCAGGGCGACCTCCAGACCGGTCGGCAACGGCACGACCAGGGTGAGGGCCACCGCCAGCACCGCAGCGGGCAGCAGCCGCCCGGCGTACAGCGCGACGAGCGGGCGGCGTTGGCCGAAGGCGACGATGAAGGTGAGCAGGTACAAGGCGAGCGGGACCACCCACAGCAGCGGGAAGGCCGCGATGTCGGTCGACAGGAAGCTCGTCACGCCGAGCATGAGGCTGGAAGGCATGAAGGCGAGCAGCACCCAGGTCAACTGGCGTCGCAGCCCCAGGGGCGCCTCCCCGGTCGCGGGGCCGGCGGCCGGCGCCGAGTCGGGGTCGAGGGTAGGCGCCCGGCGCCGGCGCAGGGCGACGACACAGGCGAGCGTGAGGATCGCGAACAGTCCGTAGCCGAAGGACCACAGACGGGTCTGGGCCTCCAGGCTGAGGGCTGGTTCGACGAGCAGGGGATAGGCGAGCAGGGCCAACAGGCTGCCGGCGTTGCCAGCGGCGTAGAGGAAGTAGGGGTCGCCGGCACGGTGATGGTCGGTGGCCGAGAACCAGCGCTGCAGCAGGGGACCCGACGTGCTCACGAGCAGGAAGGGCGCTCCCACCATGAGCACCAGCACCTGCAGCAGCCACAGGGCCGGCATGACCCCTTCGGGGGGAGGGGCCTCGGTGGGCAGGGCGATCGGCAGGACGAGCAGGGGGACCAGCAGCGCCGCGGCGTGCAGCAGCGGCTGGCGTCGCAGCCCCAGCCGCTGCGTCGAGACGTGGGCGTAGGCGTAGCCGGCGAGCAGCACCGTCTGGAAGAACAGCATCGCGGCGTTCCACACCGACGCTGAGCCGCCGAACAGCGGCAGGACGAGCTTGCCGGCCATCGGCTGCACGAGGAACAGCAGCCCGGCGCTGAGGAAGGAGGCCACGCCGAACAGCAACACCATCGCGGTCGGGGCCCAGCGCTCGGATCGGTCCGGGCCCACCTCGGGTGGGCGCAGCCCCCGCCCGGGGGAGGTCAGGGAGGTCACGATGAGGCGCGATGCTAGCGGCTGCCAGCGCGAGGCCGAGCCCTGCCCCGGATCACCGGACGCTCAGCCGCGCTCGCCGAGGTCGACGTCGCGGGCCAGGACGTCGTCGAGGGTCTCGCGGCGCACCAGCAAGGCGGCCCGACCGTCGTCGACCAGCACCATGGCCGGACGCGGCAGTCGGTTGCGGTTGCTGGCCATGGCGTGCCGGTAGGCGCCGGTGGCGGGCGCTGTACGGCCCTGGGCGCGGGTTGTCGCTCATGCCGCCTTCGACGGCCTCGAAGGTCGCCACGTCGGGGACCGCCTTGATCGTGCCGACCGTGGACAGCGTGCAGCCGGCCGGTCCGGCCACCGAGCGTCCGGCTCGACCGTCCGTCGGGTCGGTGATCTGGCTACCCAGGTGGCAGTGACCCCCTCCCGCAGGTGCACGCCGGGCAGGACCAGCGCCCTCGCGCCGGGCCACAGGACCGCGCCCGTCTTCGGTCACCTCACATGCGCTCAGGGGCACTCACCCCCAGCAGCCCCAGGGCGTTGACGAGGGTCTGGCGGGTGGCCACACACAGCCAGTAGCGGGACCGGGTCAGGTCCGGGTCGGCACCGACCACCTGGCATTGCGTGTAGAACCGGTGGAAGGCCTCGGCCAGTTCCTCGGCGTAGCGGGCGACGCGGTGCGGCGCGCGCTCCGCGGCGGCGTAGGCGACGGTCTCGGGGTGGGCGCCGATGCGGCGGATGAGCTCCTCCTCGCTGTCGTGCGTGAGCAGCTCCAGGCGGGCGTCGCCCACCCGGCCGGGGACCACGCCCCGCTCGGTGGCGGTGCGCATGATCCCGGCGATGCGCGCGTGCGAGTACTGCACGTAGTACACGGGGTTCTCGCGCTCCTGACGGACCACCTCGGCGATGTCGAAGTCCAGCGTGGCGTCCAGCGAGGTCCGCAGGTAGGTGTAGCGGGCGGCGTCGGGGCCGACCTCCTCCAGCAGCTCGTCGAAGGTCACCATCTCGCCGGTGCGTTTGCTCATGCGCACCGCTTCGCCGGCGCGCCACAGGTTCACGAGCTGGCCGATGATCACCTCGACGCGGTCGCCCTGCAGGCCCTCGGCGGCGGCGATCGCCTGCAGTCGCCTGACGTAGCCGTGGTGGTCGGCGCCCAGCAGGTAGACGCAGCGGTCGAAGCCGCGGGCCACCTTGGAGGCCAGGTACGCGCAGTCGGAGGCGAAGTAGGTGGGCCGGCCGTCGGCGCGCACCAGCACCCGGTCCTTGTCGTCGCCGAAGCGGGCGGTGTGCAGCCACAGCGCCCCGTCGCGCTCGTAGGTGTGCCCGGAGTCGCGCAGCCGCTGGATGGTCGCCTGCACCGCGCCGCCGGTGTGCAGCCCGCGCTCGCTGAACCACTCGTCGAACTCGACGCCGAAAGCGGCCAGGGTGGCGCGCAGGCGGGCCAGCATCCGCCGGCAGGCGTGGTCGGTGACCGCCGCAAGGTCGTCGGACAGCTCGCCTGCCGCCCGCAGCTCGTCGGCCAGCTCGACGACGTAGTCGCCACGGTAGCCGCCCTCCGGCGGAGGCCTACCGCGGGCGGCGGCGACCACGCTGGCGCCGAACAGCTCCAACTGGGTGCCGGCGTCGTTGACGTAGAACTCCCGGTGGACCTGCCAGCCGGTGGCCTCCAGCAGGTTGGCGATGGCGTCGCCGGCGGCGGCCCAGCGGCCGTGGCCGACGTGCAGCGGACCGGTGGGATTCGCCGAGACGAACTCGACGTGGGCCCGCCGACCGGCGCCCTCGCCGCTGCGGCCCCAGGCCTGACCCTCGGTCACGGCGCGGCGCACGATGTCCTCGAGCGCTTCGTGTGCCAGGTGGAAGTTGATGAACCCCGGGCCGGCGACGTCGACCCGCGCCACGTCGGCGGGCAGGACCAGGCGCTCGACGATGAGATCGGCCACGTCGCGGGGCGAGCATCCCAACGGCCCGGCCAGGGTCAGTGCGACGTTGGTGGCCCAGTCGCCGTGCTCACGTTGGCGAGGCCGCTCCAGCCGCGGCTGGTGCTCGGGCAGCCCGGCGTCGGCCAAGGCCCGACGCAGCGCCTCGTACAGCTGCTGAGGACCGGTCGGGACCGCGGTCACGAGCCCTCGCTCCGCCCGGCCAGCAGCCGGTTGACGAGTCCCATGAGGTCGATGGGGTCGAAGGGTTTCGTCACGTAGGATTCCACGCCCAGGTCCAGACCCCGGCTGACGTCGGCTTCCATGGCCCGCGCCGAAAGGAAGATGATCGGGATGTGACGGGTGGCCTCGTCACGCCTGAGCCGTTCGGCGACCTCCCAGCCGTTGACGTGGGGCATCATGACGTCCAGGAGGATGAGCTCGGGCGCTTCGGCGCGGACCTTCGCCAGCGCGTCGCGACCGTCGACGGCGGTGACGACCTCGTGGCCCTCCATCGCGAGATTGACCTCGAGCAGGCCGCGGATCACGTGGTCGTCGTCGACAGCCATCACCCGTGCCACAGCCGCTCCTTGTTGTGATGTTGTGACCCGCTCGTGCTCCGCGGCCGCTTCTGCGACCGAGTGGCCCTGCGTCACTGGTTACGCATGGTAATCGTTTGCGGACGGTGCAGCCACGGTCCCATGCCCTACCCGAGCGGCCGCTGCTACACTCCGCTGCACCCGGCCGCCCGCCGCGCTCGCCACACCAGCCGCCCGCGTAGCTCAGGGGAGAGAGCGTCTGCCTCCGGAGCAGAAGGCCGCAGGTTCGAATCCTGCCGCGGGCACAAGACTCCCTCTATACCAGCGCTTCTCCTTCCCATCCCGCTCTGGTCGACGTCCAATAGCACATGCATCGGTCAACCTGGCTCAACGATCCGGGTATCTGGCCCAGGTCCGCAATCAGAGCAGGCGGCGGTCAGAGCAGGCGGCGGTGGAGATGGACGCCGCAGCATCCCTTTCGTCGGAGAGCGGCTGCTCGCGCTGGCCGTGAGCCACGACGTCACCACCGGCCGCGGTGCACCACTTCCTCGAAGGGACGCCGCTTCGGCTCGCTGATCGGGTCCAGTGGCCGCTGCGCCGGATAGCCCAGCGCGATCAGCCAAGCCAACTCGCGATCGTTGGGCAGGTTCAGCACCTTGCGAGCGAGGTCCTGATCGCGTACCGCGGCGTGGCCACTGCCGATGCCGAGGTCGGCGGCCGCCAGCATGATGCTCATCGTCGCCTGTCCGAGGTCGTAATGGACCGACACGCGCGTGCCCTGGTCGTCGGTGACCGGTGCGACCAAGCCAATCGTCGCCGCTGAACGAGCCACGTGGGCGGCGCCTCGCCACACCTGCGCAAGGCGTTCGAGTTGGCTGTGATCGGTCACCACCACGAAGTCCCAACGCTGCTGGTTGCTCGAGGACGGCGTGCGGCGTGCGGCCTCCAGGATGCGGTTGACGTCCTCGGGGGGGATCGGGCGGTCCTGGTAGTCGCGGACGTTGCGGCGTGCGCGGATCGCGTCCCAGGTTTCCACCTGCTGTTCCTCCCCTCCGGATGTGGCTCTAACAACAGCACCGCACGGGGTTGACGAGACCGCCCATTCAATCATGCGTCTATGCGTCCGGATCTGGCCCTCGCCACAAGCGTCGGCAACCTTCGGGTGGCGGCTGATCCGGGAGGCCCGATCGGTCTCTCGCAACCTTCTGGGAGCCGTCGACCGCCAGGGTCCGACGCCCATCGTGGATGCATGAGGGAGGTAGCGGCCGTCCCGCACCGCCTCGCCGGCCGCCGCGTCGGTGGGCGCCTGTATCCAGCACCGCAGTCCACCACCCTCTCGCCGCAAGGGGGCCCAGGTGGTCACCATGCCGGGGGGGCCGGCAATGGTCGATGAGCTGCGGGCGACGATGGCCGCCTTACCCGGCTGCCGAGGCCTTGGCGTCGCCCACGAAGGCGCCGTCTTGACCTTCTATGCCCGCAGCGGCCGCACAACCTCTGGGACCTGCTGCTCACGGACGGAGCGGTACGACAGTCATGACCAGCGGCGCACGTCGGGAAGCGAGTCCGAGCGCGTGACCGCGCTCGCGCGGACGCGCGCCTCGATCTGCTCTCGGTGCGCTGAGGAGTTCGGCCTGCACGTAACGCCGAGGCGATCTCCCAGACGTCAGGTCGGCCGGCAAGCGCCGCGCGTCCAGCCCGGGGCCTCCCGGTTGGCGGTCTACTTGAGCCGCGCATGCTCGTCCCGGCTGACGAGCATGGCCAGGTCACGGCTCCGCTTGGTCAGCGCGACCGGCTACCGGTCTGCGCAACCTCCTCCACCAAGCGCCCCGGAGAGCCACGGGCCTTCTCGACGCGGAACCGCTCAAGCTGCCGGCCGCCGTCACCCACGCCTCAGCGACTTCCAGCCGCCTCGCTGACCACGACGGGCCGGCGCAGGAGCGTGATCCCGGACCAGATCATCCACACCAGCGACAGCAGGAGCTTCCAGCCGCCAAGGGCGGCGAACAGCCAGAAGGGGATGCGACCTTCGAGTGCGGTCACCACCGCGTCGAGCCCGGCGGCGACCCCGAGGATGACGGTGAACGTCCCCCAAGCACGCCGACGGCGCCGCAACAGGAGTCCCGTCGGGGCCCACCACGCTGCAGACAGCGCGATCCATGCCGCCTCCAGATGCCATGCGCCCGTGATCGGGGCGGTTCCCCACAGCAGAAGCGAGCAGATGCCCGAGATCGCCGAGGCGCTGGCGACTGCCCGATGCTCGGCGCCCAAGCAGCGCCATAGATGGATGGCGACAGGCACGAGGAAGAGTCCCTGGGCGGCAAGCAAGGACGCACCGAGCTCTTCGGAGATCGCTCCGCTCTCGGCCACGCCGACGCCGAAGAAGCATCCCGCCGCGACAACCGCAGACGCGCCCGCAAGGCGGCCGAACGTCGGCTCGTTCACGCAGGTCTGCTCAAGACGGGCATCGCGGCGCTCACTCCCCGGTTGCATGGCCCGCTGGCAGTCAGCTTGACCGCGGGAAGCGCCCGAGGTCATCCCAGTCTCATGCTCAGGGATCGGCGCTCAGGCCGGGTGGCAGCTGGTTGCGGTCGTCAGGAGCTTGGTTCAAGGGCTCCTTGTTGGCGGTCGGGGGCCGACGGGCGCCGACGACCTGGACGATCCCGAAGGTGCGGTCATGGATGACCGTGAGTCCCCGGTGGGCGAGTTCACCGGTGAGCTCGTCGGCGCCGAACACCCGCATGCCTCCAAAGCGGCTGAGCGCGGTCGTGACCAGCGCGCCGGGCAGGGTCTTTGGGCGGGTGATGGTGAGGATCGCCATGCGCCCACCGGGGGCGAGCGCGCCGGCCATGACGTCGAGCGCAGTCCATGGGTCGGAGAACAGGTGTAGGGCGGCGAAGCAGCACACGGCGTCGACGCTGCCCGCGCGGATCGCCAGGTCGGTGACGTCGGCGCGGACGTAGACGACCTGGCTCGCGTCGGTGTCCCTGACGGCCCGCGCGAGCATGGTGGCAGAGAGGTCGACGCCGATGGCGACTCCGCGCTCGCCGACGTCCGCGGCGAGCAGGCGGGTGAAGTTGCCGGGCCCGCAGGCCATGTCGACAACGGTCGCGCCTTCGCCGAGCGCGAGCAGCTCCCGGGCGAGACGCTCCTCCTGCGCCATGGACGGCCCCCTGAGCCCCTTCACGAGCCGTCCCAGAGCAGGCCGCCACCAGCGCTCGTACACGATCGGCACGACGCGACTGCGCATGAGCAGCTGGGCCACGCCGGTCGGTGGCGGCTCGTCGCCTTTTACCAGGTCGAGGTAGCCGCGATCGGGCCGCAGATCGTCGGGGTCGAGGTCAAGGTTGAGCACCTGGGCGGTACGCACGAGCGCCAGCGAGCTCGGGGTGGTCAAGGCTTTCCTCCTCGGGCTTCCTGCCGCCTGACATGGTCGCCCGTTCAGCGGGTTGCCGCCGAGGCCGGCCCCCATCGCATGAGGCCGCTCCCGGCAACACACAAGGCAGGTCGCCGTTCGCCGCGCCTCGCCGCGTCGGCCGCCGCTGCCCGCCGAGACGGCTGCGCGCCGCACGGCCGGGCGCGGGCTGGTACCCTGCGCGGCTGAGGGCACGACCGACGTGACGTCTGCAACACGGTTCCAACGCTGCTGCAGCCCCTCAGGCCCGACGGGCCAGACAACACCAGAAGGACGAAGGCAGGGCAATGGCAGTTGGTACCGTGAAGTGGTTCTCCGACGACAAGGGCTACGGCTTCATCTCACGCGACGACGGCGACGACGTGTTCGTGCACTACTCCGCCATCCAGGGCACGGGCTTCAGGACGCTCGCCGAGGGGGCTCGGGTGCAGTTCGACATCACCCAGGGCCAGAAGGGCGAGCAGGCCTCGAACGTCACCGTCATCGGGTAGCTCAGACACCTGGGGCCCCGGCCGCGTGCGGCCGGGGCCCAG
>DASZOD010000160.1:0-8277 GCA_035550935.1 Egibacteraceae bacterium
GCTCGCGCGGCCGCGCACAGCAGCTGGGCCCGCACGGTTGACCGCACCGCGAGGACGAAGGCCGGGCGCGAGGCGTTCATGCGCCGCTTCGAGGATCAGGTTGACCCCAAGCGCGAGCTCTCAGACGACGACCGGCTGCGCCGCGCGGAGCACGCCAAGAAGGCACACTTCGCTCAGCTGGCGCTCAAAAGCAGCAGGGCACGCCAGCTGGCCCGAGGAAATGGTCACGGAGCCGCTTCAGGCGGGCGGGCGCGCCACTCCGACCACGATCTCGGCAAGCCGTAGTTGGCGGTACCCGCGGGCAAGCATTGGGCCTTACGATGGCGCCATGGCGAAGGCGACCACCGCAGATCGGAAGGCGTCGGCCGCTGACGTAAGGGCGCACGCCGAGGACGTTCGTCGGATCGCCGACCAGGTCGGCGTCGGCGAGCCACGCGTGCGGCCCGACGGGACCGTCGTCGTCCACAGTGAGCAGCCCGGCTACCGAGATGTCGTGGCGCTGTCGCAGCGTCTGACCGACCTCGTGGGCTGGTATGTCCACGTGATCACCGACGACGTTCCCGGCGCTGACGACGCCACGCCGGTGTGAACACCGGAGCACTCCTCGCCGCCCTCAAGAGCACGCTGCGACAGATCCAGTCGTTGACGCCCACCGACAAGGCGGCCTGGGACGCCGACGCCGAACGTCGGCTGGCTATCGAGCGGCTCTGGATCATGACGGGCAACGCGGCTGAGGCTTACCGTAAGGCCGTTGACATCCCGCCAGGCGTCGAACCTTGGGCCGAGCTGTACGGCTTCCGGAGCGTGCTCGCCCACGCACTCCCTGGCGACATCGCCTCAGACCGCGTGTGGCACGAGACGACTGTGGACCTCCCCCGACTCCTGGAACAAGTCGAAGCGCTCGGCGGATGATCGGACCATGGTTCAGGTAGAGTTTGGCCCTACAGGGGCCCGACCGAGCACCTGCGCTGGTACCGATAAATGTCGGTGTTTCGCTCAGCCGCGACCGGCGTTTCCCCAGGTCAGCACGGCGTTTCTTCGCGCCTAGACAACTGCTACCGCGACTACGGAGTGCGCAACGCCCAAGACATGATTCGCCTTCTGAACTCGGAAGACATATCGGCGTAACCCCTGCTCCACAGTTGCACAGCGCCCCTAGTCCTAGTCGACGCACTACAGCGGCAGGCATGACCGTGACCGGCTGCATGCCGGTAGTCACCGCCCGGCTCGCCCAGGATGTCCCCGGACAGCTCGGCGTTTTCTGCCGCGCCGTGGCCGACGCGGGCGTGAACGTCCAGGTGCTCTACAGCGACCACGACGGCAACCTCAACCTCCTTTCGACAACACAATCACCGGGCGGCGGATCGCCGATGCCTGGCCGGCGTGAGTCGTGGTCGCGCGACCTAGACGCCGACAGCCCTCCTGTCTTATCGCTCGCTTTCGATCGTTGCCCGCAGCCACCTCCCACCGAGGTTCCACCGATGAGCCAGGCACACCAGTTCCCGGCGAGCGGACTCGTCGAGGACGCGGGGGACAACGTGGCCGTGGCCACGCGGCGTCGCTCCCAGCGTCTACGGTCGCCATGACCCACTCGGGGGAGCGGCAACCTCGCCATGGGGCCTACTTTGGCCAGGAGCACCGACCTGCTCGTCAACGAGATCGCTGGTTCCCGTCGCCTCGCTACGGTCTGCACCGGCCGACTAACATGGTTGACATGGCGACGAACGAGCGGGTTGTCAGCCGCCCCGGGCCGCGGGTGCGGCCGTTCGTCGAGCGCTACGTCGGGTACCGGATGGCAGGGTACGAGCCGGCGATGCATCGGGGGCTGCCGTCGCGCTACATGACCTTCATCGTCAGCATCGACCACCCCATCGACGTCGTGCGGCAGACAAGCGAGGCCCAGGCGCCCCGGACGTACCGCAGCGTCCTCGGCGGGCTCCAGGCCAGCCCGGCGCTGATCTCCCACGACGGCAACCAGGAGGGCGTCGCGATCGAGCTGACCCCGCTGGGCTCGCGTTCGCTCTTCGGCATGCCGGCGCGTGCGGTGTGGAACCTTACGCTGGAGTTGCATGAGGTCGCGGGGCCGATCGGCGACGAGTTGTGGGAGCGGCTGCAGGACGCCCCCGGTTGGCGAGAGCGGTTCGCCGCCTGTGACGCGGTTCTCGCTCGACTGGCGGGCGAGAACGAGACTGCGGTCGAGCTGGTTGGCTGCTGGCGCGCGCTCGTGTCGTCGCACGGGCAGCTGCCGATCGACATCCTGGCACGGGAGGTGAGCTACAGCCGACAGCACCTGGCACGGCGGTTCCGCGAGGAGTTCGGCCTCGGCCCGAAGCTGGCCGCTCGCATCATCCGCTTCGAACGGGCAAACCGGATGATGCGAGCCACGCGGTCGTACGTGTCGCTGGCCGAGGTGGCCGCCATGTGTGGCTACGCAGACCAGTCGCACCTGACCCGCGACTTCACCGCGCTCGCCGGTTGCTCCCCCGCGCAGTGGCTGCGGGACGAGGAGCTTCCAATTCTTCAAGACGAGGACCCGTCGGGCGTGCGAGCCTGATCCCACTCCCGACGAGTGGAACACACGCATGACCACCTCCACCGCAGTTTGGCCCGTCCTGACCTTCCGTGACGCCCCGGCCGTGATCGAGTTCCTCGAGAACGCCTTCGGCTTCGAACGCACGGCCGTGTACGTACGCGACGACGACCCGACCGTCGTCGAGCACGCCGAGATGCGCTGGCCGCTGGGCGGCGGCGTGATGTTCGGGACGGCCGGCAAGGACGACTCGCCCTTCGGGCAGCGCACGCCCGGCAACGACTCGGTCTACGTGGTCTGCACCGACCCCGACAAGTTGTTCGAGCGTGCCGTCGGCGCCGGCGCAACCGTCGTCCGGGGGCTCACCGACGAGGACTACGGCTCGCGCGGGTTTTCGGTCCGCGATCCCGAGGGCAACCTGTGGAGCTTCGGCACCTACTCAGGCGAAGGCGGCTGATGCCGCCATCGCGACCGGCTGCCTGATCGCCGCCGCCGGCCCCGGCGACGTCCGCGACCATTGTCGAGACGAAGGACAATCATGGGTATCCGCCGAGCCGTCCCCGACCTCACCTCCGCCGACCTTGCCCGAAGCCGCGCCTTTTACCGCGACTTCCTTGGCTTCACGGAAGAGCCGTGGGGAGTGCGTCGCTTCTTCGTAAGAGACCCTGACGGCAAGGTCGTTAACGTGATGTCGCACCTCACCCCGGCGGGGTAGTGGATAGCCACCGAACCCGTCCGCTCCGGGTCAGCGATACAGGTGGCGTGCATGCGCCCGCTTGGCCGCCACGGCGCGGCACCCATAGCCACGGTTACGTGTCCACGTGCGTCGGCCGGAACGTGCCGGTATCCCCGGCTACAACAGCGCTGGCCGCCGGACCCGGACCTCGACCAGTCGATACCGACGTGATCACACGGTTCGACCGGAGGGTCGGGTCCGTCGTTTGCTGCAGGACATTCGCATCACCCAGCCCGAGCTGGGACCACGGTTCTCACTTTGGGGCTGCGCCTTCTTTGCAGCTCGAGGAGGATTTGCCGTTGGAGTGCTAGTGCGTCGGTGGCCGCGTCGCCGGTCGCGGTGGGCTTGGGCTGCTTGTTCGAGCCGCTGGACCAAGAGCGCCTCGGCGCCGCCGCCCCACCACGATGAGCCCGGCACCGACAACCCCGCCCCGTCGCGCTCGTCGCCCGGGTCATCCGGCAGGTAGTAGTCGGCCAGCCCGCGGCGGGGTCTGGTTCAGGTAGTAGTCCACCGCCCCTCGGCCGGCGAGGACGACTCCGGCGGCTGCTCGTAGTGGCGTTGAATAGCGCCCGACGCTCGCGCGCGATGTGCGGTTTTGCGCCGTTGCACAGCGCTCATCGCCGATCAGACAACTGTTACCGCGACTACGGCGTGCGCAACGGGCGCCAGCTCGCCGGGGCTGCTCGGCGAGGGCCTGCAGGCCGGCTGCTGACCTCCCGCCGGGGCCGGGCCGGGCCGGGTCAGGCGCCCCGCGGCACGAGGATCCCGCGGCCGTGCAGCCGGCCCGCGTCCAGGTCGCGCATGGCGTCGACCGCGGCGTCCAGGGGGTACGGCTGCGTGTGCAGGAGCACCGTTCCCTGGGCAGCCAACGACATGAGCTCGGCGAGGTCGTTGTAGGTGCCGACGAGGTTGCCGACGATGCCGATCTCGGTGGTGATCATCTTCATGGTCGGGACGTCCAGGCGGCCGCCGTAGCCGATCACGAAATAGGAGCCGGCCTCGCGGGTCATCGCCACGCCGTCCTTCTCGGCACCGGCCTCCCCGACGAAGTCGAGCACAACCTCGGCGCCCTTGCCGTCGGTAACCTCCAGCACCTGATCAACCTGCCCGCCGTCGGCCTGCACGGTCTCGTCAGCGCCCCAGTCCCGGGCCAGCGACAGCGCCTCCTCGCTCTTGTCCACCACGATGACCCGAGCCGGCGTGAGCGCCTTGAGGCACTGGATCCCGATGTGGCCGAGCCCGCCGGCGCCGATGACGACCGCTCGCGTGCCCGGGTACAGCAGCGGCACGGTCTTCTTCACGGCGTGGTAGGCGGTCACCCCGGCGTCGGCGTGGGCGGCGACGTCGGCGGGTTCCAGGCCCGGGTCGAGCTTCACGCACGCGCGCTCGGCGGTCTTGAGGTACTCGGCCCAACCCCCGTCGCTGTCGAGGCCCGGGAAACGACTCTGGGCGCAGTGCATGTCGTCACCGGCCCGACAGGCCCGGCACAGCCCGCAGCTGATGAGCGGGTGGCAGATCACCGCGTCGCCGGGCGCCACGGTGGTGACCGCGTCGCCGACGGCCTCCACCCAGCCGGCGTTCTCGTGGCCGATGATGTAGGGCAGCTCGATGCCGGTCTCCTCGGCCCACTGGCCCTCGTAGACGTGCAGGTCGGTGCGGCACAGTCCGGCTCCGCCGATGCGCACGACGACGTCGTGGTGACCGGTGACCTGGGGGTCGGGTACGTCGTCGACGGTCGGGAACTCGTGGTAGCTGTGCAGACGCACGGCTTTCATCTGGCGCCTTTCTCCTCTTGGTGTCCGCGGTCACGCTCAGCTGTCGACCGGCTGCAGCAGCGACGGCACCTGGCTGAACTCGCAGGTCAGCTCGACCTGTCCGTCGGACACCTCGCCGGACGGCGCGCACGGCAGCAGGTCGCCCGCGCCCGGCAGCTCGACCTCGGGCAGCCGGGTGCCCGGGGTGAGCTCCAGCGCAGGCCCCAGCATCCCGGCCAGGGCGTCGTCGGTCAGCCGCGCCGTGAAGACGCCCGCGTCGATGCTGCGCAGGCGGACCTCGCGCTGCCACAGCGCCGACTGGTCCAGCTCGACGCCTCGTAGCTCGAAGCCCACGGCCAGGAACGGCAGCGCCTGCCCGACGACCTGGTCGAGGGTGACCGAGACCCGCCGGATGCGTCCCTCGAGCAGCACGCCGGGCAGGAACGGGAACGAGTCGACGTCGGCCTCGACGCCGGCCGCCCCCCGGGTCCTGGCGCGCGCCTGCGCCTCGAGCTGGGCCTCGACCAGCGGCGGCGCCGCGATCTCGGCGGCCACCGCGGCGGCGACGACGAGCACGAGGAGGAAGACCAGGAACTTCTTCAACCTGCTGCCCCCTGCGGTCGCGGGTCGGCTCTGCGAGCCTAGCGGACCGCCCCGGTCGTGGCTGCCGCTACCATCCGCGGCCGTGAGCTCGGGCGGTCGCCCGCGGCGCGTGCTGCGGATGCTGTGGCTGGCGCTGGCGGCGGCGGCGGTCGCCGCGGCGGCGGCCGATCAGTGGGAGGAGGTCGGCCCCGCGCTCGGCGCCCTGTCGGTCGGCAGGCTGGCCGTGTCGAGCGCCGCCGCCGTGGTGGGCGTGGGCGCGAGCGGCCTGCTGTGGCGGGCGTTGCTGGGCGGCCTGGGCTGGCCGCTGGCGCTGGCCCCGGCCGCCAGGGTCTTCTTCGTCGGGCAGCTCGGCAAGTACCTGCCGGGCGGGCTGTGGCCGGCGGTCGCCCAGATGGAGCTGGGCCGGGACGTGGCCGTGCCGCGCAGGGTGTCGGCGGCGGCGGTGGCGCTGTTCCTGTGGGTGCACCTGCTGACCGGCGTCGCCGTGGCTGCGGTGGCCTTGCCGCTGGCGGGCGTCGCCGCACCCGCCTGGTCCCTGCTGGCGGTGCCCTGCCTGGCGCTGGTGGCACCGGGCGTGCTGGGCCGGGCGCTGTCGGCGCTGCAGCACCTGGCCCGACGTCCGACGCTGCCGGTGCTGCCCGACGCCCCCGCGGTGTTGGGCGCGGCCTGCTGGGCGCTGGCGATGTGGAGCGCCTACGGGGCCCACCTGCTCGCGCTGGTCGCGGCGTCGGACCTGTCGCTGCTGCACGCGACGGGGGCGTTCGCCGCGGCCTGGGGCGCCGGGTTCGTGGTGCTGGTCGCGCCGGCGGGGGCGGGGGTGCGCGAGGCGGCGCTGGTGGCGCTGCTGTCCCCGGCCATGCCGACCGGCGCGGCGTTGGCCGCGGCCTTGGCCTCCCGGCTGCTGCTGACCGCCGCGGACGCCCTGTGGGGCGCCGCCGGCCTGGCGGTGCGCCGGGTCAGCGTGCGGTCGGGTTCCTCGTCCCCACCCACACGGTGACGGTGCGCCCGTCCTCGGGCAGGGTCACCGTCGCGCATGGCTGGTAGCGGGCGGCCAGGTGGTCTTCCAGGCCTGCCCAGCTGGTCGGCCAGTCGCCGAACTGCAGGATGGCCGGGATCGCGCCGGCGTCCATCAGGGCCACGACGCGGGCGTGCTCGCTGCGGAACGGGTACCAGAACATCACGAACGGCGTGGGATTGGTGATGTCGAGGGCGTCGTAGAGCCCCAGCGGGTAGGGCACCACCCAGACCCGGCGGTCGTCGCCGACGCAGCGGTCCAGCGGCCGGCGCAGGACCGCGGCCACCTCCTGCTCGACGGCCTGCTCCTGGGAGGCGCGGGCCTGGCCGGCGACGTGGCCGCCGAGCCCGACCGCCACAAGCCCCGCGGCCGCCGCCAGCGCTCCCAGCGACGCCCAGGTGGCGTCGCCGCGGCGGCCCGCCGCCACGCCGGCCAGGCACAGCAGGGTCAACCCGCCCGCCGCGGCCAGCGCCTCGACGCGGAAGCCGACGGCGACGGCCGCCGTGAACCAGGCGGCGCCCAGCGCAGCGGCCGCAGCCCGCGCCAGCGGGTCGCGGGGCACGGCGTGGTCGGGGGCCCGGGCGCTGCGCAGGTCGAAGGCCGCCAGCACCGCCAGCAGGGCCAGCAGCGTCCCCGCCGCCGCCACGTGGGAGGGGTCGGTACGGCGGATGGCGATCAGCGCCTGGGACAGGTGCAGCAACGCCACCAGCCGTGTGGGGTCGCGCAGGCGCCGCCACAGTGCCGGCACGAACGGCAGCACCAGGCTGGCCGGGTACAGCAGGGTGCGCAGGTCGGGGGGTGCCAGCAGCGGGTAGCCGAAGTGGAACTGGACGTCGACCCGGCTGGGGTCGGCCAGCAGCTGGCGCACGAGCTCGCCAGGGGGCAGTCCCAGGGCGGCGAAGACGCCGGCCTGGGCGAGCAGCGCCGCCACCAGCCCGACCGGCCCCGCGCCGGCGCGCGCCAGCCGGGTGCGCAGCGGGACGTGGCGCGCCCCGACCAGGTCGAACAGCGCCACGCCTGCGGTCAGCACCAGCGCCAGCTCGACGTGGCTCCAGAAGGTGACCGCCGCCGCCCCGGCGCGCAGCGCCAGCGCCGGCCAGCCGCGGCCGGTCCGTCCCACCGGCAGCAGCGTCAGCAGCCACAGCGCCGGCAGCGCGTACTTGCCGTGGGGCACCTTGACCAGCCACAGGAACGCCAGGGCCGTGCCCACCAGCCAGGGGCCCGGCAGCCGCAGCCTCCAGCCGGCCGCCAGCAGCGCCGCGCCGGTCAGGAAGGTGCCGAACAGGTGCTCGCGCAGGAACGCCCACACCGTCGCGCTGCCGCCGGCCAGGGCGTACAGCAGCGCGCCGACGTACCAGGCGCCCGCGTTCCAGCCGTGTTCGAAGTCGATCAGGGGCACCGCGCCGCGGGCGGTCATGCGCGACAGGTTGAACTGGATGCCCAGGTCGTTGGTGAGGGCGTCCGGCGCCAGCGCCGAGAAACGCAGCCCGGCGCTGACCGCCAGCAGGGCCAGGGCCAGGGCCAGCCAGGCGGCGCGGGTGCGGGCACCCTCCCGGCGGCGGGCAGGTCGCCGCGCCGGTGGCGCGGGCGCCGCTGTCGGCTGCGGCCGCGCGGTGCCGGGCGCGCTCAGGTCAGCGTG
>DASZOD010000161.1:0-15413 GCA_035550935.1 Egibacteraceae bacterium
CTTCTACAGCCTGCACCTGACCCAGCGGCGGGTCCGCAGGCAGCCGGGCCGGCCCGCCGCGCCGGCCCGGAACGTCGACAAGATCGGGGTGGTCGGCGCGGGGCTCATGGGCGCCCAGCTGGGGGCGCTGCTGCTGCAGCGCCTGCAGGTGCCGCTGGTGGTCAAGGACGTCGACGCCCGGGCCCTGGAGCGCGCCCGCAGCACCATCGAGGCCGCGCTCGACAAGCGCGTCCGGAGCGGGCGGCTGCGCCAGGCCAAGGCCGGTTTCCTCAAGTCGGTGGTCACCTACAGCCGCGAGGACCCGCCGCTGGCCGGCTGCGACGTCGTCGTCGAGGCGGTGCGCGAGGACCTCGACCTCAAGCAGCGGGTCTTCGCCACGGTCGAGCGCGTCGTCGAGCCCGGCTGCGTGCTCGCCAGCAACACCTCGTCGCTGCCGGTCACGGCCATGGCGTCGGCGCTGGCCCATCCCCAGCGGGTGGTGGGTTTCCACGTGTTCAACCCGGTCGCGGTGCTGCCGCTGGTCGAGGTCGTGCGCACCGACGCGGTCAGCGACGAGGCCCTGTCGACCGCCTTCCAGCTGGCCGACGCGCTGGGCAAGTCGGCCGTGGCCTGCGCCGACAGCCCCGGGTTCGTCGTCAACCGGCTGCTGACCCGGCTCCTGTTGTCCTGCGTCGAGGCGGCCAACCGCGGCGCCGGCTTCGCCGAGGTCGACGACGCCGTCACGGTACTGGGGCTGCCGATGGGCCCGTTCGAGCTGCTGGGCCTGATCGGCCTGCCGGTGGTCGCCGAGGTGGTGCAGGTGCTGCACGGCGCCTACCCCGAGCGCTTCCGCCTGGAGCCGAACGTGCAGATGCTGGCCGACAGTGGGCTGCCCGGGGTCTACGACAGCGCGCGGGGCCGCACCCCCTACGACGAGGTCGCCCGCCGCTGGCGGGTCGACCCCCAGGCCCGCAAGCCCACGCCTGAGGACATCCGCCGGCAGGCTCTGGAGGCGCTGGCCCGGGAGGCCAGGATCATCCTGGACGAGGCGGTCGTCGCCGACGCCCGCGACATCGACACCTGCATGCTGCTGGGCGCCGGCTGGCCGTTCTTCATGGGCGGGATCTGCAAGCACCTCGACCAAGTCGGCATCTCCCGGCGGCTGTTTGGCGCGCCCCTGGTGGGCGCCACCGACCAGGCCTTCGCCTGACCGGGAGAAGCATGGGATACGCTCGCCCGCCGGCGAGTAGCCGCCGGCCGGAGAAGCTGGCCGGCCAGGGCCCGGCCGGCGGGGGAGAGTCGCGGGAAGGAGGCCTGGTGGCGGCGCGCTCCCGTCGCTCTCGTGCGCTCGGGGGCCCGATCTTGTGCCCGTATCGGCGGCTGACCGGCCGCTCCTGCCCGGCCTGCGGCACGACCCGTTCGATTGCGGCGCTGGTCCGCGGCGACCTTCGAGGCTGTGTGGCCGCACATCCCCTGGGCCCGCTGAACGCACTGCTGGCGACGGATCTCATGGTGCATCGCCGCGGCCGCCCGGCCCTCCTGGCGCCGTACCTGGTGCTGCTGGTGTCGCTCTGGTGGGTCCGGCTGCGGCGAGGAGATATCCGATGACGGACTCGAGCGGTCAAGACAACGGGACGGGCCGGCCCGACCAGCCGGAGATGCCCGTCGCAGGGCAGCCGTCACCGTTGCTGCCGCTGCAGGAGAGCTACGTGCTCGTGATCGGCGACGTCGGGGTGACTCCTCACTGGGTCGTCACCCCGAACGGGTCTGCGCCCTTGAGGTCGGCGCAATGGGTGGTCCGCGACCTGAGCCGGACCGAGGAGCGCATCCCCGCGTACGCGATCGTGCTCGCCGTCATTTTCGCGTTCGCCTGCCTGCTGGGCCTGTTGTTCCTGCTCATCAAGGAGCGGCACATCGTGGGCTACGTCGAGGTGTCCGTTCAGGCCGAGGGCCTCTACCACGTCGTCCAGTTTCCGGTGGCCGGTCCGGCCACCCTGGCCTGGGTACACGCCCAGGTCAATCAGGCCCGATCGATGGCGGCGCGACTCGGCTGAGCGGCGTCGAGCCGTCGGCCCTGGGCGCGTCTCGCTGGCCAGGCGTCAGGTCGGGGCGACGGGGTCGCCGACGCGGACCGCGCCGCCGGCCACGATCTCGGCGTTCAGGCCGCCGCGGTGGACCAGGGCGCGCACGGCGCCCTTCCTGCCGCACAGCCGCTCCATGTGCCCGCAGGGCTCGCACAGCTTCACGCCCCGCAGCGTGGCCTCGCCGACCGCGAAAGTGGCCCCGACGAGGTGGTTGAGCGCCACCCCGGCGGTGACGATGTTGCGGCGGGTGTCGGCGGCCTCCAGGGTCACGCCGTAGTCACGGAGCGCCGCCTCCAGCGCCTCCGATTCGATCAGGGTGACCTGCCGTTCGGGCCGGTCGGCGCCGGCGGCGGCGTAGCGGTCGCCGGCGATGCCCATCCCGGCGACCAGCCGGACCTGCCGGACGGCCCGCATCGGCTCGCGGGTCCGGGGACCGTAGAACAGGCCCCTCACCGTCCCCTCCCACATGTGTTCGCCTCCGGCTGCCCCGACGCCCAGGCCGGCTACCGTTGAGCATGCCATGCGGATCCGCCAGGCCACCGACGCCGACGTGGGCGCGCTCGTCGCGCTGTGGCAGGCCGCGGGGATGCTCGCCTACACCCCGGATCCGAGGGGGACCTGGAGCAGGCCCGGGCCGCCGATCCGGGCCTGCAGCTGGTCGCCGAGACCGGCGGCGTCGTCGTCGGCACGGTGACCGGCACGTACGACGGCCGGCGGGGCTGGCTGATGCGCCTGGCCGTCGACCCGGCGCACCGGCGGGCCGGGGTGGGCCGGGCCTTGGTGGCCGAGCTCGAAGCGCGCCTGGACGGCCGGGGCGCGCCGCAGGTCAACCTGCTGGTGTTCGACGACAACGCCGACGCGCTGGCCTTCTGGCGGCGGCTGGGCTACGGCCGGGGGGTCCCGGTGCGGCTGCTGTCCAAACGGCCCGACGGGACTGCGGCGGGCTGCCGCTGAGCTGGTGGAGCCACGAGCATGGCGTGGCGGATCGCGCCGGTGGAGATCGAAGTCGCCGCGCCCTGACCCGACTAGCACGTGTCAGCGGTCGAGATCCTCTCGCACTTTCCGGATACGAGTTGACCCACGTCCCCGGGAGCCACCGCGAGTTTCGACCGCCTCAGGGCGGCGGCCTGGGTGGGTCGCTTACACGCGACTGGGGCCTGCCGTCAGCACTCTGCGTTCCATCCTGTGCAAGCCGGCCTCAAGCCAGAGCAGCGGGCGGACCTTCAGCGCCAGGCGCCCGGGGGCGACGGCTCTCCCACATTCGCGCGACCCCCCCGAGGCCTCGCGCAGCGGCGGCTATCCGAACTTTCGGGTCTGCCCGCCAGGCCTTTGGGTTCAGCCGGACCGGAAGGGCGGGGCTGCCTGGCTAGCCGTTTCAAGAACTGTCAAGCTATACTCGTCCTATGGCGGACCTGCGTCAGAAGTTCGCCTCCCAGGCGGCGCCTGAGGTCCTGGAAGCTCTGCGTTCGATCGCCGCCGAAGAGGGCCGTCAACTGCAGGCCGTTATCGAACAGGCCCTCCGCGAGTACGTCGAACGCAAACGGGGCGAACGTCCCCGCGAGGAGGTGCTCGCCCACCTCCAGGCGTCGGTCGAACGGCACCGTCACCTGTACCGGCGTCTGGCCGAGTAGCGGGTGGCCCAGTACCTCACGCTCGTGGAGCTGCTCGCCATCCACGATCGCCTTCTTGAGGAGTTCGGCGGCGCGACGGGTGTGCGTGACGGCGGAGCGTTGGAGTCTGCCCTGTTCCGCCCGCAGACCGCTTACTACCGCGATGTGGTTCAGGAGGCCGCCGCGCTATTCGAGAGCCTGGTGCAGAACCACCCGTTCATCGATGGCAACAAGAGAGTGGCTTTCGCGGCGGCGGACGTGTTCCTGAGGATGAACGGGCACGTCCTCGAGGTGGACGACGCTGATGCCTACGATTTCATCGTGGGATCGCTCGAAAGGGACGAGCTGGACGTCGAGCGCATCGACGGCTGGCTCCGCGAGCACGTCACCCGAGCCTGATCACCAGCCCCCAGCCGACCTTGGGAGTGCGGCGGCTCTCCGAAGTTTGCGCGAGCCCACGAGTCCTCGCGGGGCGGCGGCTACCGCAGGGTTGCGACTCCCGCTCTGACTTCTAGGTGCATGTCGGAGTGCAGGTCACGTCAGCTAGCTTTCTTCTTTGTTGCTGGCGGTGCTGATGCGCAGCGAGGACACTGGTTGTGTGGGCACGCAGTGGACGCGCAGCGACGTGGCTGGAACCCTGCGCGTGCTAGATCTGTGGTGGGACCTGCTGGCCGGGGGCGTCGAGGAACTCGCCGACGCCGCACCCGCACCGGGCGAGCCGTCGTTCTCCGTGATCCGGGAGGTCAGCATCAGACGGCTGATCGATGCGCAGGGAACGGATCCGGACGGCTTGGTCGCGGTGGTGCAAGCCGTGCTCGCGGACCTGTCCGCCGCTGGCCGGATCCTCGCGCGGCTCGGTGTCGGCCCCCAAGGCATGCGGGGAACTGTTGCGCGTATCCACCGCTCCGGTGGCGGGGTGCCCAAGCTGCCTGTCGCCGCGGCGGTGGTCGGGCGTGACGGCGTGCAGGGTGACCGGCAGGGCGACCGGCGGGTCCACGGTCGGGTCTGGCAGGCGCTGTGCATCTGGTCAGCAGAGGTCATCGCGAAACTTCGGGCGGAGGGGCACCCGATCGCGCCTGGCAACGCGGGTGAGAATCTCACCTTGTCGGGTCTTGACTGGCAGAGGCTGCGGCCGGGCACGCGGCTTCGGGCGGGTAGCGTGCTGGCGGAGCTGTCCCTGCCGGCGACGCCGTGCGCGAAGAATGCCCGCTGGTTCACGGACGGCGACTTCATGCGGATGTCCTACGAGCGCCACCCCGGGTGGAGCCGCTGGTACGCCTCGGTGCTAGAGCCGGGTGAGGTCGCGGTGGGTGACGTGGTCGTCGTCGAGCCGAACAGCCAGACCGAGTGACCTGCTGCAAGGTGCGGCGGCTACGGAAGGTTGCGCGAACCCCACCACGCCTCGCGGATCGGCGGCTCCCCGAAGGTTGTGGGAGGCCGACCAGGCCTCGGGGAGCGGCGGCTACTGACGGTTTCGGCGGCGGTGTGCAGTTGAGGACCAGCCGATCTCCGACGGCGTCGACCGCCCTCTGAGATCGGCGGCTACCGCAAGCCGACATGACAAGGTTGGCGTGAGTCACGAACGACTGGCCTGCTCCGCCGGTCACTACGGAGAGTGAGAACAGACCTCACCGATCGACATCGCGCCTACCCGGCAAGGGCTGCATTCGAGCCGCCGGATGCGGGGCGTTCGACCGCACTGGCTGTCCGGTCGGTAGCCGGGATACCGGCACGTTCGGGGACGCGCACGCAACTGTGGATATGGGTGGCATGGATGCGTGCAAGAGTGCGACGTCGCAGAACATGCACCCGAAGGGTCGAAGGGTCTTCGTACTTGTCAGTGTGACGGCCCTCCAGCGCCCTGATCGAGTCCTTCGAGACGCTGAAAGCACGGGGACGGCGATCGCACACGCCTCATCCGCCGTTGCCGCTTTCGTAATTGATGCCTGTAGGGGGATTTCTCAGCGGGTCGCGCCGGCATGACGCTGGTAGATGCCAAACCCCATCTGTTCCAAGGCGGCGCGCGCATCCGGGTCCACGTCCCCAAGAGCCACGGCGAAGTCGAAATCCATGAGCTTAGGGATCTCCTCGACGATGCCGGACTCGACGAAGTGCTGGACGTGCTGCAGGATCGCTGCACCATCTGCGTAGGCCTTGTGCCACACGAAGCGTGAGGTCGCCTCGTCAACGAAAAACTCGTAACGCACCGTGCCGGGCAACTCGGCTTCAACGATCGCAACGGCCCGATCTGCCAGCTCCAGGAATCCCCTGTAGTCCTTGGCCGTCCCTCCGTTGACTACGTTGATCTGTCCCAGGGCCTCGCCCTCCCATCGGGACCCGCCGCCTATGTCTGTCCCAGAAGAGTAGATGCCACAGCCGCAGTGTCAACAGACAGCTGTGGCGCACACCGTCCAAGGCGATCTCAAGCGCGTTCGGAACGGCGCGTGAAACGGCTAACCGCTTCGGACCCCGGCCAACCCGGCGAGGACCGCGTTTGAACTACCGGGTGCGAGACATTGGACCGTACCCAGCCTGTGAGCGATCGAGCGCGATTGGGATGCCTGGCGGCTACTCAAGGGGGACCACGAGGTCGGGCAGTGCTCGGGCGAGCCGGTCGTCGGTGGTGACCAGACGAGCCCCGAGCGCCTGAGCGGCGGCGACATACAGGGCGTCACCCGCGGCGATGTTGCTCCGCAACGACCATGCAGCGGCGAGGAGGGCGCCGGTGATCGGCAGGCGCCTGGCCGGCAGGGCGGCAAGGTGCCCCAGCATGCGGCCGACCTCGTCGGCGTCCAGCTGCCCGCTCCGGTGACTGCGCGCCAGTGCCGAGAACACCTCGGCGTCGAGGTGCGCGACCGTGAACAGCTCTGCGGCATCGCGCCCAGCCAGTGCGGAGCGTACCTGGTCACCTCGATCGCTGCGGATGAGCAGGTCAACGACCGCCGAGGCATCCAGCAGGAGCGTCACGGCAGCTCGTCACGGGCGGCGCTAAGGAGCTCCGCTCCCGACAGCTCCGGATGGCGTGCAAGGTCCTCGGTGCGTTCGAGCCAGTCGTGCAGCGAGGGCTGCGCAGCGTGCTCGTCGAGGAGTCTCGAGACGTAGGCCTGGACGCTCACGCCCGTCTGCGCCGCTCGGCGCTGCAGCTCCTCGTGGGTGTCGGGGTTGACGTCGCGGATGAGCAGGTCGGTCATCGTGCCGCCTCCCTCCGTTTGATAGCACTATGCTATCATCCACGCCTCGTCGTGCGTCAAGCGTGGTCGTCAGCTGCCGCCTGCGAGGTACTGCGCAATCGCGTAGATGGCGTGGGGGTTGAGCTGGCTGCGGGCGCGGTCGTAGCGGCGGGTGGTTTTTGGGTCCTCGTGGCGGGCGAAGTCCTGCACATCGCGCACCCGATGCCCGCATCCAGGGCGAACGTGATCGCCGAGTGCCGCAGGCTGTGCGGGGTGATCCGCCGCTCGACGCCGATCGCTCGGCACAGGACCGTGACAAGGTAGGCGACGTTGTAGGGCGTCATGCGGCGTCCACCGCGATTGCGCAGCAGCGGCCCGGAAGGTCGCTGGCCGACCGACAGGCTGATCGCCTGCACGGTGCGGGGCGCCAGGGCGATCACCGCGGGCTTGTGCCCTTTCGTGGTCGCAGCACGCAAGGTGAGGGTGTGGTGCCACGTCAACTCGCCGCCAAGTCAGTCCTCCAGTAGCGGCTGACTGCGTCGTACGTGACGCGCGACGCACGTCGCCGGACGACTGAGTGGGCGTGTCCGGCCGTTTGCACCGTTGACGTGAGCCAGTCGCAGGGACCGTTCAGCCCCTGCGCGGCGGCCCGCCCGGGGCCATGAGCACTAGCCGGGCGCCGGCGGCAGGTCGCGGCGGGTGGGCGAGGGCGTGTCACCCCCGTCGCTCTTTGTGCCCAGCCGCGAGAACAGCGCGCGCAGGTCCAGACCGGTCAGGTCCGAGCCGATCTGCAGGCCCTGCTCGACGTTGGCGGCCACGCTACGTGCCAGCGACGAGGCCCCGTCGGCGGAGATCACCGTCATGCGGTCGACCGCGGCCAGCGGCTCGGAAGCCGAGCGCACCAGGTCCGGCATCACCTGCACCACCAGGTCGAGGATGGCGGCGTCGCCGTACTGGCGGAAGGCGTCGGCGTTCTTCTCGCGCGCCTGGGCCTCGGCCTGGCCCTTGGCCAGGATCGCCGCGGCCTCGGCCTCCCCTTCGCGTTGGACCGCCTCGGCGATGGCCTCGCGGCGCAGCTTCTCCGCCGTCCCGCGGGCCCGGCCTTCGATCTCCTCGGCCTCGGCCAGCGCGGCGCGACGGGACCGCTCGCCCTCGCCTGACAGCCTGGCCTGCTCGGCGGTGGCGTGCGCGGCGGCGATGGTCGACTCACGCTCGGCCTCTGCGTGCAGGATCGCCGCGCGCTTGCCCGATTCGGCCTCCTGCTCGACCCGGTAGCGTTCGGCGTCGGCGGGCTTGCGGATCTCGGTGTCCAGCTGGCGGTCCTTCAGCGCGGCGTTGCGCTGGGCGACCTTCTCCTGCTCGGCCAGGACCTCCTGGTCGCGGGCGGCCTGCGCCAGCGGCCCGGCCGCCGCCGCGCGGGCGTTTGCCGCGTCGGTCTCGGCCTGGATCTCAGCCTTGCGCAGCTGCAGCTGACGCTCGGCGACGGCGATCTGCTCTTCGGCCAGCAGCCGCTCCTGCTCGGCGGCCTGGCGCGCCCGGGCCTCGGCGATCGCGGCCTCCTTCTCGACCCGCGCGGCCTCGGGCCGGCCCAGGTCCGCCAGGTAGTCGCCCTCGGCCTGGATGTCCTGCAGCTGGAAGGTGTCCAGGGCCAGGCCCTGGTTGGTGAGCGACGTCTCGGCCTCCTCGGCCACCGCCGAGGCGAACGCGGCACGGTCCTTGATGATCTCCTCGACCGTCAGGCGCCCCACGATCGCCCGCAGCGAGCCGGCCAGCACCTCCTGGGTGAACACCTCGATGCCCTGCTGCTGGTTGAGGAAGCGCTGGGCGGAAGCGCGGATGGCGTCCTCGTTGCCGCCGACCTTGACGATCGCCACACCCTCCAGGTCGCACTTGATGCCCTGCGACGACACCGCGCCGCGGATGCCGACCGAGATCCGCCGCGACGACAGGTCCATGATGTGCAGGCGCTGGACGAACGGCAGCACGAACACGGCCGCCCCCATGACGACCTTCTGACCGGACATGTCGGTTGAGATCTCGCCGGTCTCGGGGTTGCGCACCGGCTTGCCCTTGCGTCCGGTGATGATGAACGCTTGGTTCGGCCCGGCCACGCGCAGGCGGTTGACGATGACCAGTGCCACGAGCACGAACAGGACGACGACGCCGCCGATGGCGGTGAGCAGGAACTGGCTCATCAGGATGCCTTCTGCCGTCTAGAAGTCGGCCTCGGTGACCACCACCGAGGTCGGGGACGAGACGCTGACCACCACCACGGCGGTGCCCTGGGCCAGCGGGCTCTCGGCACGGGCGTTGAGCTTGTGACGTTGCCCGAGGTAGTTCACGGCGACCTCACCGTAGCCGTTGCGTGGGATGCGCGTGACCACCGTGCCGAACGCCCCGACCAGGTCGCCGGTGCGCATCGTACGGTCGGTCGGCATGCGCATGACCGAGCGGCCCAGAGCCCACGCCAGCACGCCGACGAGCGTGCCGGCCGCCAGGCCGCCGAGCCCGGCCGCGGCCGGGGGCAGCGACAGCCCCCACATCAGCAGCGCGGCGCCGAAGCCGAAGGTGGCCAGGAACGAGCCGATCACCTCGCTGGACAGCAACCCCCCGCCGGTGTCGGGGCTGACCGCGCCGAACACGCCGTCCAGCAGGTCACCCAGCAGCAGCGCGGCCAGCACGATGACCAGTCCCAGCGCGCCGACGACGACGAAGGCGGTCACTGCCGGTGCTCCTCTGCGAGCCCTTTGGGTCGGCGCCCGGCCACGCCCCGGGCTACGGCTAGCCTACGCTGCGCCATGCGCCTGGGGCCGCCCGACTACGTCGTGCTCGTGGTCGACGACGTCGATCGGGCGCTGGGCTTCTACGTCGACCTGCTGGGACTGCCGCTGGGCCACCGGTCCGGTCCCTACGCGCAGCTGGACACCGGCGCCACCCGGGTCGCCCTCTACCAGCGGGCCGCCATGGCGGCCACCCTGGGGGTGGAGCGGCTGGATCCTCCCGACCCGCGCGCACCGGGCTTCGAGCTCGGCTTCAAGGTCGACGACGTCGACGTCGCCTACGCGCAACTGACCGCGGCGGGTGCCGCGGCCGTGACCGCGCCGGCGGACCGCCCCTGGGGGCAGCGCACCGCCTACGTCCGCGACCCCGACGGCCACCTGGTCGAGCTGGTCGCGTCGCTGGAGACCGGCGGCCCGTGAGCCCGGTGACCCCGTCGGTGACGTCGGAGGTGGGGCGGCTGCGCGAGGTGATCGTGCACCGTCCCGACCTGGAGCTGCGGCGGCTGACGCCGGCCAACCGCCGGTCGCTGCTGTTCGACGAGCTGGTGTGGGTCACCAAGGCCCAGGCCGAGCACGACGGCTTCGTGGCCCTGCTGCGCGCCCAGGGGGTGCGGGTGCGGCTGCTGGCCGAGCTACTGGCCGACACGTTGGCCGACGTCGCGGTACGAGAGGACCTGCTGGCTCGCATCGCCACCGTGGACAGCTGCGGCGTCGAGCTGGTCGACCGGGTCCGCGGCTTCCTCGACGAGCTGGAGCCCGCCGACCTGGTCACCCGCCTGGTGGGCGGGCTGACCGTGGGCGAGCTGCCCGGCGCCGGCGACGGCTTCGTCGGCGGGGTGCTGGGCCCTTCGGGGTTCATCCTGCCGCCGCTGCCCAACACCGTGTTCGCCCGCGACCCGTCGGCGTGGGTCGCCGACGGCGTCGTGCTGTCGCCGATGCGCATGCCGGCGCGACAGGCCGAGCGGCGGCTGTGGCAGACCGTCTACCGTCACCACCCCGACTTCGCCGCCACCTTCCGGCGGGTGTGGTACGGCGAGGACGACCGCGACTACTTCCCGGCCACCATCGAGGGCGGCGACGTGCTGGTGCTGTCGCCGGCGTGCGTGGCGATCGGTCTGAGCGAACGCAGCCACCCGGTCGCCGCGGAGAACCTGGCGGCGCGCCTGTTCGCCGCCGGCGCCGCCGAGTGGGTGCTGGCGGTCGACCTGCCGAAGTCCCGGGGCACCATGCACCTGGACACGGTCATGACCGTGGTCGACCGAGCCGCGATCGTGCTGTGGCCCCGCGCCCGCGAGCTGGCCCGCGCCTACCGCATCACACCGGGCCCGCACGGCCGCTGCCGCGTGCGCGAGGAGCCCGACCTGCTGCGCGCGGTGGCGGCCGGGCTGGGCGTCGACGTGCTGCGGGTGGTGTCCACCGGCGAGGACCAGGTGGCCGCCGACCGCGAGCAGTGGGACGACGGCAACAACACGCTGGCGCTGGCCCCCGGGCTGGTCGTGGCCTACGAGCGCAACGTCGACACGAACCGGCGCCTGGCCGAAGCCGGGGTCACCGTCTTGGAGATCTCCTCCTACGAGCTGCCCCGCGGCCGGGGCGGCCCCCGCTGCATGGCCTGCCCCCTGGTGCGCGACCCGCCGTAGGTGCCTGAAGCGGCGTCAACCGCCCCGCTCGTCGAGGTGGCGCTCGGCCGCGGCCCGTTCGAGCAGCCCCAGGAGCCTGCCGTCGGATCTGGTGACGACCACGGCGTCCACGCCGGCGTGGCGCATCTGGCCGACCAGCGCGTCGAGCTCCTCGCTGGGGCGCACGGTGGCGGGCCCCTCGCGCATGACCTCCTCCACGGCGCGCGAGTCCTCTATGCCCTCCAGCGCGGCCACCAACCTGCCCATGACCACACCCGCTGCGTTGAGCGCGACCACCTGCCCGAACGGGCTGGTGGCCAGCCGCTCGCGCACGGTGCCGGCGCGGTCGCGGAACCCGCAGGTGGGGTAGTCGTACACGGCTCGGAAGCCGAGGCTCTCGAGCCGCCACGCGGCTCGGGGCTCATGTCTCACTGGTGGTCGTTGCAGTACACGACTACGGGTCGGTCGGGGTCCAGCCGCGCTTTGACGGCCTCCGGGTCCCAGCCCTTCAGCGGTAGGTGGATCGCTCCGGCCAGGTGCGCCCAGGCGTACCCGGATTCAGGCAGCACTTCGGCGACGACCGCGTGCTGTTCGTCGGCCACCCGTCGCAGCTCGTCGCGTCCGATCGCTGTGGGCATGTCTGTCCCTTCGTGCGCAACGTCAACGCTGGCCGCCGGGCCAGGTCAGCAGCGGGGCGACCACCACCACCGGGGTGGGCTCCAGCCGTAGCCTGCCGGCGGCCTCGGCCGCTTCGATGGCCTCGACCGTGGTGACCAGTTCGGCCTGTGCCGCGCCGGTCCAGGTAACCCTCACGATGCGCCGCAGCGGCGTGTACCCGGGATCGCCGGGGGCGCTGTCGAACACGTCGGGCTGGAAGCCCAGAGGCCCGGCCGGCGTGTCCTCGGGGACGACGCCGTTGGCGAACACGTACACCATGCCCAGCGCGTCGTCGGGCACCGTTGCCAGGCTGGCGACCACGGGCACCGGCGAGCCCATCATCGCGGTCAGCGTGCCCGCGACGGCCGGGTCGGAGGCCTCGGTGTGGATGAAGGCGATCGGTCGGCCGTCGTAGTAGGCGAACACCGGCGGCACCCGCGGGGCGTCGGGCGACATGGCCTGTCCGCCCATCTGCTGGGCGCCCCGGTCCAGGCCGTAGGTCCACCAGGCGCCGAACCCCAACGTGAGCACGGCGATGAACAGCGTCGCGACGATCGGGCGGCGCAGCGGGTGCCGGCGCTGCCGCTCGTCGGCGGCGCTCACGACGTGGCCTGCGGCTCGTCGGCCGGGCCTTCGACGTCGAAGCCCATCTCGTGCAGCGTGGCACGCAGCTGCCCGTCGAACAGCTCCTCATCAGTTCCCCGCCCTCCGGCGGCGGCTGCGCCGCCGCCCTCGCCCCGGACGTGGCGGACGGTCACCACGTCCCGTTCGTGGTCGGCGTCGGCAGCCAGCACGCCGTCGAGAGCGCGCAGGCCGTCCTGGATGCGCTGGGCGCAGTGTTCGCAGTGCATCGGCACGCGCAGCCGCAGGATGCGGCCGGCTTCGGGAGCGCCGTGGTCGCGCTCGTGGTCCCGGCGGTGGCGGTCGTGCAGTTCATGGTGCGGCGAGTCGCCGGGCGCGCCGCGGGTGTGGGCGAGCAGCCGACCGGCGAACGAGTTGGCCAGCACCAGGGTGACCGAGGCCGCCATCGCGATCATCGCCCAGATCGGGTGCACCAGCCCGGTGGTCGCGGCGGGGACGCCGACGCCGTTGAAGGCGAACGCCAGCGCGAGGTTCTGCCTGGTCTTGGCGTACGAGCGCCTACCGATCTCGTAGGCGTCCATCACCGCGCCCAGCCGGTCGCTCATGATCACGACGTCGGCCGACTCGATGGCGATGTCGGTGCCCGCTCCGATGGCCAGGCCCACGTCGGCCTGGGTCAGGGCCGGGGCGTCGTTGATGCCGTCGCCGACCATCGCCACCCGCCGCCGGCCGCCGTCCTGCAGCGCCCGGACCTCGGCGGCCTTGTCGGCGGGCAACACCTCGGCCAGCACGTCGTCGATGCCGACCTCGCCGGCGACGGCCTGCGCGGTGCGCTCATTGTCGCCGGTCATCATCACCGGGGTGATGCCGGCGTCCTTCATGCGCCCGATGGTCTGCGCGGCGTCCTGCTTGACGGTGTCGGCGATCCCCAGCAGCCCAACCGCCTCGCCGCCTTGGGTGATCACGACGACGGTCTGGCCGCGCTGTTCGAGTTCGGCGACGGGGTCGTGCAGGCCGCCGACGGCGACGTCCTGCGCGGCGATGAAGGCGGGGTTGCCGACCAGCACCCGGGCGCCGCCGACGCTGGCCTCGACCCCCCGGCCGGGATGGGAGCGGAAGCCCTGCGCCGCGGGCAGGTCGATGCCGCGTTCGCGGGCGGCCTGCTCGACGGCGCGGGCCAGCGGGTGCTCGCTGGCCGACTCGGCCGCCGCCGCCAGCCGCAGGACGTCGTCTTCGCTGCGGCCGCCGGCCGCCACGACGCCCTCGACCGCCGGCTCGCCTCTGGTGATCGTGCCGGTCTTGTCCAGCACCACGGCCTCCAGCTCGTGCATGACCTGGAAGGCCTCACCGGAGCGCATGAGGATGCCCTTGTCGGCCGCCTCCCCGCCGCCACGGATCATCGCCAGCGGCGTGGCCATCCCCAGCGCGCACGGGTAGCCCAGGACCAGCACCGCCAGCGCCGCGAACGTCGCCCGGAACAGGTCGGGGCCGCCGCCGGCGAGCAGCGGGCCCACGATCCACCCGGCGAAGCCCAGAGCGGCGAAGACCAGCACGCCCGGCACGAAGTACCGCAGGACGGTGTCGACCAGCTGGAGGATCCCCGGCTTGAGCGCGCGGGCTTGTTCGATCGAGCGGGCCACTTGCGACAGGAACGACTCCTCGCCGACCCTGGTGACCTCGACCAGCAGGGTGCCGGTCTGGTTCACCGAGCCGCCGATCACCTCGTCGCCGGCCACCTTCTCGGCGGGGATCGGCTCGCCGGTCACCAGCGACTCGTCCACCGCCGACACCCCGTCGGCCACGCGGCCGTCGACCGGGATCGACTCGCCCGGGCGCACCCGCACCCGGTCGCCGGCCACCACCTCGTCGACGGGGATCTCCATCTCCTGGCCGTCGCGCAGCACCCGGGCGGTGTCGGGCCGCAGCTCCATCAGCCGGCGCACCGCCTGCGACGAGCGGGTGCGCACGTACAGCGACGTGTAGTCCGACAAGATGTGGTAGCTGGTCACCAGCACCGACACGGCGAAGAAGTCCGCCGCCGGGAACCTGGGGCTGACGAACAGCCCCAACAGGCCTCCCGCCAGGCCGGCGAAGGCCGCGAACTCCAACAGCACGTGCTGGTTGAGGATCCGCCGCCGCAGCGACTGGAACGCCATGTGCTTGATGAACCAGCCGGTGACGAACATCGTCTCCAGCGCCAGCGTCAGCATGATCCAGGGCAGCAACGGCAGGTGCACCCAGCGAAGCCACATGCCGAGCGCCATCAGCAGCAGCGTCGCCGCCGTGAACGCCCCCGCCACCAGGAGCCGGTCGCGGACGGCGCGCAGGTGCGCCTCCTCCTCCTCGAACGAGCGCACCTTGTCCGGGTCGCGGTAGGTGTAGCCGATCTGCTCGAGGGTGCGGCGCAGCTCGTCGGGGGTGACCCTGTCCGGGTCGTACCTGACCAGCCCCTCCTCGTGCGCCAGGGACACGCCGACGTCGTGCACACCGTCCATGCGCGAGTAGGCCTTGCGCACCGTGCTGGTGCAGAACGAGCACGACATCCCCCCGATCTTCATGCGGAAGGACGCCTCAGCGCCGGCGTTGCCGGCCCGCTGCGCATCGGGTCGCCGGTCCGTCATCGTTGCCTCCGCGTCAGCGTGCCCGCCAAACCAGGGCGAGGGCGACCGTGCAGCGGTCGCGGCGGGCGGGGATCAAACTAGGCCTTCCAGCTGCTGGAAGGTCAACCTGCCGCCCCGGTCGCGGCGACAACCGTCACCGTCGCCGACGCGTCAGTCCTGCATGCGCAGCACCGCCGCGCCGCGCACGTCGCCGTGGGCCAGGGCCCGCAGCGCCGCGTCGGCGACGGTGACGGTTGTCGCCGCGACCGGGGCGACAGGTTGACCTTCCAGCAGCTGGAAGGCCTAGTTTGATCCCCGCCCGCCGCGACCGC
>DASZOD010000162.1:0-11749 GCA_035550935.1 Egibacteraceae bacterium
GCCGCGTCGGTCGCGCTGCCGCCGTTGCCGAACGTAAACATCCGCCCGCCGGCGGCGCCCGGGTCAGAGCCGAGGCGGCTGATCGCAGAGCCTGCGTGGATGAGCACGAGGTCGCCGTCGTGCAATGGGCCTACCAGCGCGGTGTCGATCGTCTCCGGACCGCTGGGGGTGCGCACCACCGCCTCCAGGTCGTCGCGGACCGCCATCACCTCGCCGAGGCGTCCCTCGTCGGAGCAGGTGATGCACACTTCGCCTTCGCAGTCCGCTTCGGGCTTGAGCAGTCCGGGGTGCTCGAAGCAGACGTGGGTGAGCTCCCACAGCAGGTGGTACAGCAGGATGAAGCGCCCGTTGTACGCGGCGAGGGCTTCGTCGCCGGCGAGCCACAAGACATGGTCGGCGGCACCGCTGGGGGGTCTGGGCCCGACACCGATCCACAGCGTCTCCACCCCCCAGGCCTGGGCCCGGCGCATGGCGTCGGCGACGGCGGGCTCGGCGGCGTCGGCGAGGGCGACGACGACGTCGCCGGGACGGACCGACACCCGCAGGGTGGCGACAAGATCGTCGGCCGGCAGCATGATCGCCGGCAGGGCCCGCTTGCCGACGATCACCGGGTGAACGAACTCGACCGCGACGTGGCGGGCGTGGTGCGGCCAGGTCGGCGATACGCACCACATCGTCGCGCCGGCGGCGAAGCGGCGGGCCAGCGCCAGCGAGGCCGCGGCGAGGTCCTCGGCCAAGTCCCCGAGCTCGCCCACCCGGGAGACCTCGGGGGGGATCGGGGCGGCGGCGCTCATCCGCGGTCCGCCCCCAGCGGGTCGGGCCGGTCTGGCTCGAGCCCGAGTTCGCCGCTGTACTGAGCGATCTCGTCGTCGTAGGCCGAGCCGAGCAGCTTCAGCACCGACAGGGCCTCGGTCGCTTCCTGCTCGTCGATCTTCGCCATGGCGAAGCCGACGTGGATGAGCACCCAGTCGCCCAGCGAGACGCCCTCGTCACCGCCGATCCCCAGGAGGGCGACCGAGATCTCGCGGCGGACGCCGTCGACGTCGGCGACCGCTCGCTGCTGAGCCGGGTCGAGAATCTCGACGATCTGTCCGGGTATCCCGAGGCACATGAGTCTCCCTTTGGGCGGGCGACGCCCCAACGCAGCGAGCGTTGGCTGTCAAGCAGATTGTACTGGCCATCTGATAGATGTGAACGGCTGCTACCGGATCGCCTTGCGCGCACCAGAGTAGACTCCCCGAGCCAGCGGCGCCGTGGAACCTGGCCGCCGCGAGGGCCGAATTGGGGGACGCCATGCGTCACGCTGTGCTGGCACTGGTGGCTGTGCTGTGCGGCGCGGGCGCGCTCATCGGCGCCGGGCTGTTGCTGGCCGCCGACCGGGACATCAGCGTGAGCCCGGCAGGGTTCGTCAACCAACCGGCGCCGATCGACGCGAACAACTCCCCTTCGGTGGCGCGCAACCCGACCCGGTCAGACAACCTCGTCGTGTCCTACCGGGTCGACCGCCCTCGCTTCTCGGCGGTCCTGGCCTCCAGCCAGGACGGCGGCGTCACCTGGGAACACCGCTCGCTGCCTCTGCCGGCCGGCAAGGACCGCCCGTTCGCGCCCGACGTCGCGTTCGCGCCCGACGGGACTTTGTACGTCGTGTACGTCAATCTCGAAGGTAACGGCAACGTCCCCGCGAACCTGTGGCTCGCGACGTCAGCCGACGGCGGGCGGTCGCTGGCGCAGCCGACGCGAGTCGCCGGTGATCTGACCTTCCAGCCGCGGCTGGCCGTGAGTCCGGACGGATCCGTCCATGTCACCTGGCTGCAGGGCGACCAGGTCGGACTGTTGCGGCTGTCGGGCGCGCCCGCCCGGGTCGTGGCCGCGTCGTCGCGCGACGGGGGCCGCACGTTCGACGCTCCGGTGCCGGTCAGCGACCCGCAGCGCGAACGCGTCGGAGCGGCCAGCCCGGTGGTGGACGCTCGCGGGCGCGTTTTCGTGTTGTACGAGGACTTCAAAGGCGACCGGCGCGACTTCGAGAACCTCGAGGGGCCGCCCTGGGATGAGCCCTTCGCGCTGGTGGTGACCCGCTCCGAGGATGGGGGGCGGTCTTTCTCTATGGGCAACGAGTTCGAGTCGGGGGTCGTGCCGACCCGGCGCTTCCTGGTCTTCCTGCCCGAGTTCCCGTCGCTGGCCGCCGGGCCCGGCGAGACCCTGTACGCCGCCTGGGCGGACGGGCGCAACGGCGACGAGGACGTGTTCCTGCGCCGCTCCGACGACGGCGGCGCCAGCTGGGACCCGCCGGTGCGCGTCAACGATGACGCCTTGGGCGGCAGCACCAGCCAGTACCTGCCGCGCGTCGCCGTCAGCCCAGACGGGCGGGTCGACGTGTTGTTCTACGACCGCCGCGGCGACCCGGCCGATGTGCTGACTGACGCGTACCTGGCCACCTCTGCCGACCGCGGCGAGACCTTCCGCAACGTGCGGGTGTCGGCCGCGTCGTTTGACTCACGCATTGGTCCCAGCGCGGGCCCGGCCTTCGGCACCGACCTCGGCTCGCGCTTGGCGCTGGCCAGCGACGGGCGTGAGGCGTTTGCCGTCTGGACCGACACGCGCGCGGGCAGCGAGGTCACCGGCCGTCAGGACATCGCCGGGGCGACGGTTGGCCTGCCGGCCCCCAGCGGGCCGTGGCCCTGGCTGGCAGTTGCCGGATCGCTGCTGCTTGGCATGCTGGCCCTGGCCGCCTTGCGGTTGCAGGAGAGGCCGGCGCGACAGGCCGTGCCCGCGCCCGTGGAGAGGGTGGCGCCATGAGGGTGGCGTTCGTCGGCAAGGGTGGGTCGGGCAAGTCCGCGATCGCGGGGACCCTCGCGCGGGCGCTCGCCCGGCGCGGCGAGGCGGTCTTGGCGCTGGACTCTGACCCGATGCCGGGCTTGGCGTTCTCGCTCGGTCTGGCGGTGACCGACGCGCCGATCCCTGACGACGCCGTCGAGGAACGCCCGGAGGGTGAGGAGGGCCCCCGCTATCGGCTGCGGCCGGGCCTCAGCGCGGCCGAGGCGGTCGAGCGCTACGCGGCAATCGGCCCCGACGGTGTCCGGTTTCTGCAGTTCGGCAAGCTGCGTGTGGATGCGTCGGCACTGTTCCGGGCGCAGTTCGCCTTCCGCCAGATCACCCGCGAGCTGCTCGACGGGCGCTGGAACCTCGTCGGCGACCTACCGGGGGGGACCCGCCAGCCGTTCTTCGGCTGGGGCAGCTACGCGCGGACGGTGCTCGTCGTGGTCGAGCCGACCGCCAAGTCGCTGCTGTCGGCCCGCCGGCTGGCCCGGCTGGCCATGGCCAAGGCGCCGCCTGAGGAGATCCTGGCGGTCGCCAACAAGGTGCGCGAACCTGCCGACGTTGAGCGCATCCGCCAGCGCACCGGTTTGGAAGTCGTCGCCGCGGTGCCCTGGGACGAGGCGCTGGTCGAAGCCGAACGCCGCGGGAAGGCAGTGATCGACGATGCGCCCGAGTGCGCCACCGTGCAGACGGTAGAGTCCATGCTGGAGCGGCTAGGCAAGGAGCGTGCGCGATGAAGCTGGCGGTGGTGGGCAAGGGCGGGTCTGGAAAAACGACCGCGTCGGCGGTCGTGGCTCGCACCTTGGCGCGGCACGGGCGCAAGGTCGTCGCATTGGACTGCGACACGAACCCGAACCTCGGCATCTCGCTGGGGATCGGCGACGACGAGACCGAACGGCTGGTAGCCATGCGCGAGTCGCTGTCGGAGGGCGAGCAGGAGCACGCGCCGGGCTGGGATGAGCTGCTGGATCGCTTCGGCTCCGACGCGCCGGACGGGGTGCGCCTGGCGGTGGTGTCGCGCATCGAGAACCCCGAACCGGGGTGACCCTGATGCGGGCTGTCGCCCGAGCAGTTGCTCGGCTCCGTTGATTTCCAGGATGCAATCGTCATCGCCGACCTCGAGGCCGGCATCGGCACCCTGACCCGCATGGGCCAGCGCGGTGTGGACGCGGTCCTTGTCGTCGTCGAGCCCACGCCCAAGTCGATCGAGGTTGGGATACGCGCGGCGGGCCTCGTGCGCGAGAAACAGCTCGGGCGGGTGATCGTCCTCGCCAACCGGCTGCGCGGCGACGGGGACCTCGCCAGGCTGCGCGCCGTGTTTCCCGACGACGAGCTCGTGTCCGTCCCCGAGGATCCGCTCGTCGTGGAAGCGGACCGCCAGGGCGTTGCGCCGCTGGACAGCGCCCCGGACGGGCCTGCGGTCCGGGCCCTGGTGGACCTCGCCGAGCGCCTCCTGCCCGGGGCGGCATAGCACCCGGCGCCGCAGTGCGTTCCCCGACGATCGTCAGCGGGCAGCGCCGCAGTCTGCTGCCGGTGCTCGGCCTTGCCGCTGGCCTGTGGGCGGTGCTGCCGCCGTACAGCGGGCCGCCCCTGAACACGGCCGACGTGGTCGAGGTCGTCGACCACGTCGTTCCCGGCGTGGTGCTCGTCGCCCTGTCGGTGGGGATGCTGTGGGTGACCCGCCGCGCTGCCCGTCCCGGCGCGGCGATGTTCGTCGCGGGCCTGGTCGTGCTGCTGGCAGGAGTCTGGATGACGGCCACGCACCTGCCGCTGGTGGCCCAGGCCAGCGACGGGATGGCGCCGGTGGGCGCGGTCGTCTACCACACCCTGCCCGGCCTGGCGATCACCGTGCTGGGCCTGGTCTGGGTCGCGGCGCATTGGGCGGACGCCGGCGAGACCCAGGGTGGGAGAGCGCAGGCGCGAGCGCAGCGAGCGCCGCAGGCGGGGGGGAAGAAGAAGAAGCAGTCCGGTCCCCGCTCCTAGGGCGGGCTGAGACTGCCAGCAGGCCCGCCGCGCAGGCCACCAGGGTGGCTCCCAGTCCCACGACCCATGGACGCGCGTCGGCCGGCGGGCGCACGTCGACCATCGCCACGGCGAGGTCTTGCACGTTGGTGCTGACCGTCCCCTGGCGGGTGTCCGCCCAGAACGCAAGCGCCTGCCGGGGTCGTGACAGGACAGCCAACTGGCTACCCAGCGTGGGCATGCCCTGCAGGCTGCCCAGGCCGATGCCCGAGTCGAACGGACGGTCCGACACCGTCGCGGTCGCGAACGACTGCCCGTCGTCCCACGAAGAGGCCAGCGTCACCTCGGTCATGACGTCGGCCGGGTCGTTGGTGCGGTCGTAGAACAGGACGTCGATGCGCCCGTCGGGAGACACTCCCAGCGTCGGGAGAAGCTGGCCGCGCGGCCGCGGCGCCACCCGCGTCGGCGCTGACCAGGTCACGCCAGCGTCGTCGGACCAGGCCAGGAACACGTCCCGGTCGTCGCCGCGGCCGGCGTCCCAGGTGGCGTAGATCCGGCCGCTGGCCGTGTCGCGGGCGAAACCGGGTGCAGGCGCGAGGTCGACGACGATCCGGGCGGGGATGACGAGGTCGTCGGCGACGACCGCGGCGTCGCCGAACGTCGCGCCCCCGTCGGAGGACGACCAGGCCGCGATCCGCCAACGCCCGTCGTCGGGCGGGCCGCCCCGTCCTTGGTGGCGCGCCTCGTAGTCCAACACGTCGTCGCCGAGGTCAAGTGCCCCGACCAGCACCTGCCCGCCGGGCCCGACAAGCACGGTGGGCTGGGCGACCAGCCGCTCGTCCTCGCTGACCTGCACCGGCCGGGCGAACGTCGCGCCGGCGTCGGCGGAGCGCGCGAGCAGAATGGGGTTGGGAGCGGGGGCGAAGCCCAGGGGCTTGTCGGCCGTAGCCGGCCCGGCCTGCACCCAGGCCACGAACACCCGCGGCCCGTCGGTGGCCAGCCGCGCGTGGAACGCCAGGGGCCCGGCCACCCGCACCGGCGGGCCGGCTGTGGCCGCGCCGTCGCGCACCTCCAGGCGCTGCAGCCACACGCCGACCGGCAGGTTGAAGCGCCCCCCGGTGGCGGTGTAGAGGACCAGCAGGTCGCCGTCCCCGGTGAAGGCCACGTCCGGCCAGAAGCAGTTGGGCGCGGCGGCGGCCAGCGGCAGAGCGACCGGCTGCCAGGTCACACCGCCCGTGGACGACAGCGCCAATGAGCACGAGAACCGTGGGGTGTCGATCCGATCGGCGAGCGCGACGACTTCAGGCCGCGACGGGTGGGCGGCCACGGCGGGGGAGTTGTGGGCGTTGAGGCCTGGCCGGTCGATGTTGACGAAGTCGTTGACCTGGCCGCGTAGCTGCGCCGGGCGGTCCCCCAGGCCGAACAGCACGGCGCCGACGCCAAGCACGCAGAGGACCGCTGCGGTCGCGCGCATCATCCCCCGAGCCATACCTGGTCCCAGTGCTGGTCGCCGCCCAACGCGGCGGGCTCGAAGGCCTGGACCCGCGGCGACAGCAGCCAGACGGCCGGGAGGGTGGCCAGCGGAACGGCGACCACGCGGTCGGCGGTGACGACCTGCATCAGCTCGGCTGCCAGGCGCTGGGCGCTGTCCAGGGAGGCGACGGTGTGGGCGTCCTCGAACAACTCGTCGGCCGCCTCCCCGGCCCCGACCGCGCCAGAGAAGGTGAGCTGGCCGCCCGGGCGGATGGAGAAGAACCGGCACAGGGCGCAGGGGTTCGCGTCCTCCTGGGCCCGGGTGTCCACGAAGAGGTCGAAGGTCGCCTGGTTGACCCGCCCGAACGCGGCGAACGGTTCTGGTCCCGGGTCCAGTAGCTCCACTCCGATGCCGACTGTCTCCAGCTGTCGGGCGAGGACCTCGGCGACCCCGGCCTGCTCGGCAGGTCGGCCCAGCAGCAGCGACAGGATGAGGCGCCGGCCGTCGCGCAGGCGCACGCCGTCGGGTCCCCGCGGCCAGCCGGCCTCGTCGAGTAGCCGCCCGGCGCGGTCGGGGTCGTGTTCGGGGGGCCGCACCGCGCCGGCGGCGTCGCCCAGCACTGCCGGGGGGATCAGCGTGCGGTTGGGTTCGCCGTGGTCGGGCCACAGCGCGGTGGTCAGCGCCGCGCGGTCCACGGCCAGGGCCACCGCCCGACGCAGGCGGTCGTCCTGGAGGGAGGCCCAGCGACCCACGCCGCCGACGTTGAGCAGGAGGTAGACGGTGCGGGCGGGCTGGGACGCAGCCAGCCGGCCGGGCGCGTGGCCCTGCGCGCCGGCCGCGGTGGCGGGCGAGAGGTGGCCGACCGCGTCGACCTCGCCGGCGGCGAGCAGCCGTGCCGCTTGCTGCTCATCGACGACGAAGCGGAAGGTGATCGAGCGCAACGCCGGCGGTCGGCCCCAGTAGTCGGGATTGGCGTGCACCACGAGGCGGGCGCCGGGCGTGTAGGAGCCGAAGCGGAACGGCCCGGTGCCCGTCGGCGTGCTGGCGGGGTCTGCCCCTGCGCCGGCGCGTGTGCCGGGAGCTTGAATTCCCATGCTCGGGTTGGCGAGCTGTTCGGGCAGCCGAAGGTTGGGCGCCGACAGCGCGACCTCGACGACGTGGGCGCTGGCTGCGCGCGCCGAGCCTGGCTCCAGGCCCCGCGGGTGGGTCTGGCGTGCGGCGACCGCGTCGAGCATCGCGACCGCGGCGGCCGCGTCGAGGGCTGCGCCGTTGTGGAAGCGCACGCCGTCGCGCAACTGGAACCGCCACAGCGCCGGCGACACCGCCTCCCAGCGCAGCGCAAGGCCCGGAGCGATCCCGAACCCGGGCGTCAGCCGCACGAGCGTCTCGAAGATGCCCGGGTCCGGACCGCTGCTGAGCGGCCCGAGGTTGGGGGCTGGCGGTGTGCCTCGTAGGAACGGGTCTTGCCCGACGAGAGCGACGCCCAGATCCTGCGCCGCCGCCCGCGGCGGCTCGTCCAGCGACGGCCCAGGCGCAGCGGGTGTGCAGCCGGCGGCCGCGGCGCACAAGGCTACGGTCAGGAGTGCGGCTGGGGCCTTGCGGGACGTTGCCACCTCCCCAACCCCCCCGGCGACCGCTCTCGGTCCGTCCGACACGCGAAGCGGGGCGCCCTATGGGGCGCCCCGCAGTCGTGTGGCGGACGTGGAGCCCTACTGGCGCCGCGTCTTGACCGTGGCCGGGACCTCGCGGCCGCGGGCCTGTCGGACGAAGGCGACGAAGCCTGCGCCGAACAGCGCCAGGCCGAGGGCGCCCAGCCCGGCGGTCAGGGCGATGATCCCTGTCGAGCTCGGCTCGCCGGCGACTGTCGCCGGAGCCTGGCTGCCAGGCTGCTGGACGACCGACTCGCCGCCAGGACCGAGGATCTGGAACGACGCGCGCGCCGGTGTGCCGTAGGCGTCGACACCCTCAGCGTCGCGCTGCGTGGCCACGACCACGTAGTAGCCGGGTTGGCCCTCCGGGATCGTGAACTCGGCCGAGATGTTGCCGGCCTCGTCGGGCAGGACCGTCGCCAGGACCGGCCCGTCCACCCCGTTCCAGTGGACGACGACCGGGGTCGGGGGCCCCTCGCGGGGCACGCTGAACGACGAACCGGTGAGCATCACCGAGTCACCTGCGGTACCGGCGGCGCTGCTCAGGTTCATCGTGGCGAGGTTCGTACACGCGAAAGCGGCGGCGCCCAGCAGGGCCACCGCCACCACAGCCATGCTGAAGACCACCGAGGTCTTCGCTCTGAGACTCATAGAGTCCCCCTTTCTGAAGTGGGGCCCCGAGCGGTACGCCGTCACCCGGGAGCCTGTGCCGAGCCCAGTATGGCTATTGCCACAGGGGCTGGCAATGCATGCGTGGCGTGTATAGCTGCGGAGCATCTATATGCGCTCTACATATAGACATCACGCATCTACCATACCGGTTTGATCCGATTACGAGGCGCCCCTGGTGCAACGCACTTACGCTCCGTGCTCGGTACGTCATTGAGCGAAGCCTCTCCTTCACGACTGAGTCGTCAAACGCCCAGCAGCGCGGGCCATAGATTTTTCGGCGGATTCTTCGATGGAGACTGGGGGACCACGTCCGACAGCGAGTCCGGCAGGGACATTGCCGGCTCGCGACCACTATCAGATAATACGAGACCACTGAGCGTTACCGTGAGGAAGGGGTTCTTGAGCCGGGGGAAAGAAGTAGCCGGGACCGTAGATGTCGCTGTGAGCATCTACATGTCAATAGCACATAGATACGGGACCTCGCCGACGCCCATGCCAGAGTGTGTCGATGCGGTCGTTGCCTGGCTAAAAAAGCGACTTGCGCGCGGTTGCTCGCGGGAGGAATATAGAGGCCTGTCGGGCAAGCGTCCGTGTCGTCACGGGCGACGGCAGGAGACGGCCTCAAGGAAAGCTCGTCCGTTCAGGGAGCCTGGTGCCACTCTATCGGGGTTGTTTTTGGTGCGGCATCCCGCGGGAGCCGCGCACGGGAGGTCACAGATGCAACGAGCACGCAGAGTAGGGCTACTGGGGTTCGGGGCGGCGATCGGGCTGCTGCTGTTCGCCGCGGTTGCGTGGGCCTGCATTCCGGTAGCGACGCTGGACGTCACTCCGCAGCAGGTGAGTCCGGGCCAGGAGGTCACCGTCAGCGGGGTCTTCTACGGGGCGGAGAGTCCCGTGGTGATGCACTTCAACGCGCTGGACGGCCCGGTGCTGGCCGAGCTCACACCGAACGACGACGGCATCATCAACGGAAAGCTGACCATCCCGGCCGACACCGAGCCGGGCAACTACGTGCTCGTCGCCACCCAGGAAGCCGTCCGCGGTGAGACCACCTGGGGTGTCCCCTCACGTGCGCTGGTCACCGTGATCGGCGACGGCGGGGCCCCGGTCGTCGGAGCCCTCGAGGCCCCGCCGGCTGCTCGGCCTGCCGGCCTCGTCACCGGCGAGTCCGCCGGCCTGGGCGAACTGGTGCTCGTCGGGCTCGGCGTGGCCGGCGTCGGCATGTTCCTGGCGGGCATGGCGGCCTTCTTCGCTGGCCGCCGGGCCGCCCCCGAGGCGGTGCGCGCCCGCAAGTAGGGCGCAGCGCCGACCAGTCGGTGCTAGAGCACGACCCAGCAGCGACCACCGGGAGGGCCGCTTCGCCGGCCCTCCCGGAACCCATCACCATATCCCATAACCAAGACGCATCGAGCCACCAGCCGGGAAGGGCCGCCTTCGGGTGCTGGTCCTTTGCCTGATCCCAGGGGGAAGCGATGAGCAAGACGCAGGGCCGTCTCGTGGTCCTGGCAATGGCATTTGTCCTCGTGGCGCAGTCCGCGGCGCTCGCCGCCGATCCACTGCGCATCACCGACCCGGTGCAGGTAACCGAGGGCGACCTCGTCCCGACACGGACGTACTCGTCGCCGTACCTGGCCATCGACCCGCAGAACCCGCTCAACGCCGTCGCCGCGTTCGTGGACATGCGCGCGCGTCGCTGCGGGCTCCTGCGCTCCACCGACGGCGGGCAGAGTTGGGTGCAGCTCGACTCTGCGCCGTCGCTGCCGTCGTACCCGTTCTGCTTCCACACCAGCGGGGGTGTGACCCAGACGCCGCTGGCGTTCGGCAAGAACGGCACCCTGTACTACGCGTTGAGCGCGTGGGACACCCAGGACGGGGGCAACCGGCGCAACATCAGCGTGGCGCTGGCGCGCTCGGATGACCTCGGCGACACCTGGGAGACCACGTTGGTGCGCGACACCCGCGGCTTCGAGGACGACCAGGCCGAGAACAACCGGCCGGTGTCGGGCGTCGCGGTCGACACCAGCGGCGACACCGATGTCGTCTACGTGGCGTGGCGGGCCAACTTCCCGACCGCTGACCCGTCGCTGCCGTCCGAGCCGATGGTGGCCGTCTCCACCGACGGCGGGCGGACCTTCTCCGAGCCGATCAACGCCACGGCGGACTTCTTCGAGGACGAGTCGGTCATCGCCGACGAGCTCGAGTTCGTCGAGGAGAACGCCGAGGAGCCGCCCGACGAGCCGATCACATCGCAGAACTTCGGCGGCGGCAACCCGCAGCTCGCCGTCGCCGACAACGGCACCGTCTACGTGCTGTGGCAGCAGGCCACCACGGGCCTGGAGCCGCGACCCGACGTGCCGATGTACCTGTCCAAGTCCACCGACCGCGGCGCCACCTGGACGATCAGCGAGGTCAGCCCGCCCAGCAACTGGTACGGCGGACCGGTCCTGCGCTGGAGCCCCGAGGGCGGGCCCGAAGGCTCGCTGCACGTGGTCTACGAGAACAAGATCGACCAGACCCAGGGCGACCGCGACATCCACCACCGGCGCTCCACCGACGGCGGATCCACCTGGAGCGACGACACGATCCTCCACGACGACGACCCCGAACAGCTGATCGGGCAGTTCATCCCCAACCTCAGCGTCGCGCCCAACGGGCGGCTGGACGCGGTGTGGTGGGACTTCCGCCACGACCCGGGCACGTACCAGAACGACGTCTACTACACGTACTCGACGGACAACGGGGTCACCTGGTCGCAGAACATCCGGGTCACCGACCGCTCCATCAACCGCAAGATCGGCCCGTGGAGCAACAACTTCGACATGCGCCAGCCGCCGGGCGTCGCCTCGGCGGAGGACTACGCGCTGTTCGGCTGGGACGACACCCGCAACGGGGATCCTGTCGGGCAGGCCCAGGACATCTTCAGCTCGGCCGTGCAGTTCAGCGTGCTGGAGGGCGGTACGCCCAACGCGCTCAAGTACGTCCTGGCCGGTGTCATCGGCTTGGTGGTCGTTGGCATCGTGCTGCTGATCCTGGCCATGGCCACGCGACGCCGGGCCGGGCCTCCGCCCGAGACCGAGCGCGTCCGCGAGCGGGAGCCGGAGCCCTCAGGCGTCAGCTGAGGGCGCATGGTCGCCCGGACGGAGACGTCGCGGCTACGGCACCGAGGTGCCGTAGC
>DASZOD010000163.1:0-7091 GCA_035550935.1 Egibacteraceae bacterium
CCCCCCCTCGACCGCCAACCCCAGGCGCAGCTGGTACTGGTACAGCTGCTCCAGGGCGGCGTTGTCGTCGGGGTCGCGGGCCACCGTCAGCGTGCCGCAGCCCCGGTAGCCGGTGGGCTGCCCGCTGGCCTCCTCCAGCTCGGCCGCGAAGCCCGGCCAGCGCCGGCTGGAAGCCAGGTTCAGCCCCAGCAGGGACTCCTCGCCGTAGTGCACCTCGGTGACCGGGGCGAGCATCCCCGCCGCCGCCCAGGACGCGCCGCGACCTGGGGCGGGGTCCACGACGGTGACCGCGATACCGGCCGCGGCGGCGCGCCAGGCGATGGCCAGCCCGATGGCTCCCCCGCCGATGACGACCAGGTCCGGGGCGCTCATCTCGATGCTCCCTTCGCCGGCATGACCCGGATCAGGTGGTGACGGTCGGCCGCTGCGGCCCTCTCAGCCCCGCCGCGCGGGGCTCCCGTGTGCTCCCACCTTAGCGTCCGGGCGCCGGCTACAGGGCCGGGTCGGCGAGGTCCAGCCCGTTGAGCTGCTGCTCGAGGCGCTGGACCTCCAGGGCGACCGCCTCGATGTCGCGGGCGATCTTCACGTCGTACTGGGGGTAGAGGATCTGGAAGCTGGTCTCGGCGGCGCCGATCTGCCAGCCGACCGTCGCGCAGAACTCTCCCAGGTCGAACTCCCAGGTGAACAGGGCGTCGTCGCCGTAGTCGTGTACCCACTCGGTCAGGTAGCGGTTGGGCTTGCGCGCGTACTGCAGCACACCGCGGCGGTCGCGGTGCACGAAGTCGAAGCCCAGGGACGCCAGCTGGTCGGGGAAGTCCTGCCCGGTGGCCACGGCGGCGAGCATAGCCGGGGTTGCCCGGCTTGGGCCGTGCCCCGCCCTACACTCGGTGCCGCTATGGACGGCGCCACTGGGCCGCAGACCCGCCCCGCGCCCGGCGAGGCGGGCGGCCGCATCGCCGTCGGCGCGCTGCTGGGAGGTCGCTACCGGCTTGCCGCCCGCATCGGCGCGGGTGGCATGGCGACCATCTTCCAGGCCCGCGACGAGGCGCTGGACCGTCTCGTCGCGGTGAAGGTCCTGCACGCCCATCTGGCCGACGACGAAGGGCTGCTGCAGCGCTTCCGCACCGAGGCCCGGCACGTGGCTGCCCTCGTGCACCCCCACATCGTCAACGTCTTCGACCAGGGCGTGGCCGACCTGCCCTACATCGTCATGGAGTACGTCGACGGCCCTTCGCTGCGCCAGGTCCTGCACGACCGTGGCCGGCTGAAGCCGCCCGAGGCGTTGGCCGTGCTCGAGCCGGTGTGCGCCGCGCTGGCCCGCGCGCACGCTGCCGGGGTCGTGCACCGCGACGTCAAGCCCGAGAACGTGTTGATCGCCGGAGACGGCACACCGAAGGTGGCCGACTTCGGCATCGCCCGGGCCCTGGCCGCCACCAGCCACACCACCGCGGGCGTGCTGATCGGCAGCGTCCACTACCTGGCGCCCGAGCTCGTCGGCGGCCAGGAGGCGACACCAGCCAGTGACCAGTACGCGGTCGGCGTGCTGCTGTTCGAGCTGCTCACCGGGCGCAAGCCCCTGCCGGCCGACACCCCGGCGGCGGTGGCGCTGCGCCACGCCCACGAGTCCGTCCCCGCTCCCAGCCGTTTCGTGTCCGACGGCTCCCGGGCGCTGGACCGGGTCGTGTCCCGGGCCACCGCGGGCAACCCCGCCCGGCGCTATCCGAACCTGAGGGCGTTCGCCGCCGCGCTGCGCCATGCCGTGCCCGCCGGCCCGTCCCCCGTGACCGTGACCGACCCGGCCGACGGTCCCGAGCGCACCCTCGTCATCCCCGTCGAGGCCCAGGACACGGCGTCGGTCGAGGCGTCCACCGAGATGCGTCGCCGACGTGTCCGCCGCCGCCGGGCGCCGCCGCGGCGGGTCGGGCTCGTGCCTCTGGTGCTGCTGCTGGCCGGCCTGCTCGGCGGCGGCGGCTTCGCGCTGTGGAACTGGGTGCTGGCACCGGTGCGGTCCGTGCCCGAGCTGGCACGGCTGGCCGAGGCCGACGCTCGCGCCCGCCTGCAACAGGAGGGCCTTGACCTGGTCGTCGCCGACACCGACACCTCCCCCACCGTGCCCGTCGGGGCGGTCGTGGCGCAGGACCCCCCGCCGGGAGCCGGGCTGCGGCGGGGCCGCGCCGTCTCGGTCGTGCTGTCGGCCGGCCCGGCCACGGTGGCCATGCCGCAGGTGCTGGGCATGCCCGAGCAGGAGGCCCGCGGCCTGCTGGAAGCCGATCCCTACCACTTCCAGGTGGTGGTCCACCGCGAATGGAGCGACACCGCACCGGCGGGCAGCGTCCAGGCGCAGCTACCCGAGCCCGAGTCGTCGCTACTGCAGGGCGGCGAGGCGGTGATCAACGTCTCCCGCGGCGTCGAGCAGGTCACCGTCCCCGACCTGTCGGGCAGCACCCGCGGGCAGGCTGAGGAGCTGCTGGCCGACCACAAGCTGCGGGCGTCCTTCGAGCAGCGCTACAGCGACGAGCGCCCCCAGCCGGGGGCGGTGCTGGCCCAGAGCATCCGGCCGGGCGCGACCGTCGACAAGAACACGACCGTCACGGTGACCGTGTCGGCCGGCCCGCTGACGTTGGCCATGCCCAACGTCGAAGGCGCCGGTCTGGAGCAGGCCCGCGCCCAGCTGGCCGGCCTCGGGCTGCAGGTCAACGTCATCGAACAGGAGCGTCCCAAGGTCGGACCGTTGCGCCGCGGCAGCTTCGGGCGCGTCGAGTACCAGTCGCCCCGGCCCGGCGAGGCGGTCCGCCGCGGCGCCCGCGTCGACCTGTATACGTTCTCGCAGTCGGCCGAGGGCGCCGCCGGCGGCTGACCGCCCCACGGGAGGACTCGGTGCCCTCCGGGCCTTCCACCGGCGGTCAGCCTGTGCTTTTCTGATCCTGCTCGTACGGGACGCGGTCGAGGGGGCACCGATGGCCAGCTACGTCATTCTTGTGAACTGGACCGAGGAAGGGGTCCGCACCTTCAGGGACACCGTCGAGCGGGCCGACAGCGTCGCCCAGCTGATGCAGCAGCTGGGTGGGCAGATGACCAACCTGTACTGGACACTGGGCGCCTACGACCTCGTGGCGATCTGCGAAGCGCCCGACGACGAGACCGCGACTGCGGCCTCGTTGGCGATCAGCTCCCAGGGGTACGTGCGGACCGCCACCATGCGCGCGTTCACCCGCGAGGAGATGACCGGCATCCTCGCCAAGCTGTGAGCAGCGAGGTGGTCGCCGGGCGATGCCCGACCTGACCCCTCGACGGCCGACCCCGGGGCTGCTGCCGGCCGTGCTGCCGCGGACCTGCCGGGTCAGCGCGTCGGCGGGACCGCCCGCCGATCGACGATGCCGTCGTGCTCAAGAGCGGCCAGCAGGCGCTCGACGAGCCCCAGCAGTTCGCGCTGGGAGGGCTCGGGCAGCTCGGCGAACAGCGCCGAGACCGCCTCGACGTGCTGGCGGTACAGTCGGGCGCACACGGCTGTGCCCTGCTCGGTCAGCTCGACGTAGATCGCCCGACGGTCGGTGGGGTGGGGGCGGCGGCGCACCAGACCCTCGACCTCCAGGCCGTCCACCAGAGCGGTGACGTTGCGCGGGGTGACGCACAGCCGGTCGCTGAGGCAGCCCATGGTCTGGGGGCTGTCCCGGCGCAGCGTGGCCAGCAGACGCATGCGGGCATAGGTGATCTCACCGTCGCGCAGCCGCGACTGCACCCAGCGCGCGTAGGCGGGCCCGAAGACCGCGAAGGCCTCGACCAGGCGGTGGCGCAGCGCCGTGCCGCTCGGCGCCCGAGGTCTCGTTGCCATGCGGCCACCATCCAGGTCTTGTAGCCGTTCACTATCTGTATGTCTACTATAGAGCCGTACGCCACACTCTACTCGCCCCCCGGAGGGCTGCGCGATGAACGAGCTGGGCACCGCGACGCTGCCCGTCCTGCCGCTGAGCCAGGGCGTGGTGCTGCCGCACATGGTGGTCACCTTGACCCTGGAGAGCCCCGAGGCGCTCGCCGCTTCCGACGCCGCCGCGTCGGCGCAGGGCCGGCTGCTGCTGGTCCCCCGCGTCGACGGCCGCTACGCCCGGGTCGGCACGGTCGCCGCGGTCGAACAGGCGGGCCTGCTGCCCGACGGCCATCAGGCGCTGCTCGTGCGGGGGCTGCAGCGCGCGACGATCGGCGCCGGCGTGCCGGGCGAGGGCTCGGCGCTGTGGGTGCAGGTCACCCCGGTCGCCGAGGACGCCGCGCCGTCGCCGCGCGCCGAGGAGCTGGCCCGCGAGTACCGCGCGGTCATGCACGCCGTCCTCGAGCTGCGCGGCGCGGCCCGCTTCGCCGAGCTGTTGGGCGGTCTCAGCGACCCGGGGGCGGTCGCCGACAGCGCCGGCTACTGGCCCGACCTGGACTTTGCGTCCAAGGTCCGCCTGCTGGAGACGCTCGACGTCGAGGCCCGCCTGGAGCTCGCGCTGAGCTGGGCGCGCGAGGCCCTAGCCGACCTGCAGCTGCGCGAGCGCGTGCGCACCCAGGCCACCGAAGGCATGGAGCGCTCCCAGCGCGAGTACCTGCTGCGCCAGCAGCTGGCCGCCATCCGCAAGGAGCTCGGCGAGGACGACGGCGATGTCGCCGCCGAGTACCGGCGCAAGCTCGCCGACGCCGACATGCCTCCCGCGGCGCGGGAAGCAGCCGAGCGGGAGGTCGACCGGCTCGAGCGCATGAGCGAGCAGAGCCCCGAGCACAGCTGGGTCCGCACCTGGCTGGACTGGATCACCGAGCTGCCCTGGGGCCGTCGCAGCGAGGATCGCATCGACCTGGCCGCCGCCCGGGCGGTGCTCGACGACGACCACACCGGATTGGACGACGTCAAGCAGCGCGTCCTGGAGTACCTGGCGGTGCGCAAGCTGCGCCAGGAGCGGGGCGTGGAGGCGGCCTCGGGCCGCGGCGCGGGTGCCATCCTGGCGCTGGTCGGCCCGCCGGGGGTGGGCAAGACCTCGCTGGGCGAGTCGGTGGCGCGGGCCCTGGGGCGGCGCTTCGTGCGCGTGGCCCTGGGCGGGGTGCGCGACGAGGCCGAGATCCGTGGGCACCGGCGCACCTACGTCGGCGCGCAGCCGGGGCGCATCGTGCGGGCCCTGCGCGAGGCCGCGACCATGAACCCGGTGTTCGTGCTCGACGAGGTCGACAAGGTCGCCAGCGACTGGCGCGGCGACCCGGCGGCGGCGCTGCTGGAGGTCCTCGACCCCGCGCAGAACCACACCTTCCGCGACCACTACCTCGAGGTCGACCTGGACCTCTCGGAGGTCTTGTTCATCGCCACCGCCAACGTCGTCGAGACCATCCCGCCGGCCCTGCTGGACCGGCTGGAGGTCATCCGCCTCGACGGCTACACCGACGACGAGAAGGTCACCATCGCCCGGGCCCACCTGCTGCCCCGCCAGGTCGAGCTGGCGGGCCTGCAGCCCGGCGAGCTGGCGGTGACCGACGCCGCGTTGAGCGCGGTGGTGTCGGGCTACACGCGCGAGGCCGGCGTCCGCGGCCTGGAGCGCCAGCTGGGCAAGCTGGCCCGCAAGGCCGCCACCCGCGTCGCCGGCGGCGAGGCGGCCGCCCCGGTGACCGTCGACGCCGGCGCCCTGCGCGCGTTGCTGGGCCGGCCCCCCGAGGTCCGCGAGGCCGCCGAGCGCACCGCCGTGCCCGGCGTGGCGACCGGGCTGGCGGTGACGGGCGCCGGCGGCGACGTGCTGTTCGTCGAGGCCACGGTCATGGACGGCGAGCCGGGACTGACGCTGACCGGGCAGCTCGGCGGGGTGATGAAGGAGTCCGCCGAGATCGCGCTGTCGTACGTGCGCTCCCACGCTGCGGAGCTGGGCCTGTCGCCCGGCGCCTTGGAGCGGCGCCGGGTGCACCTGCACGTGCCGGCCGGGGCCGTCCCCAAGGACGGCCCGTCGGCGGGGGTGACCATGACCGCGGCGCTGGCCAGCCTCCTGACCGGCAGGCCGGTGCGGTCCAGCGTCGGCATGACCGGCGAGGTGACCCTGCAGGGGCGCGTGCTGCCCGTCGGCGGCATCAAGCAGAAGGTGCTGGCAGCACACCGCAGCGACCTGCGCGAGGTGATCCTGCCCGCGCGCAACGCCGACGACCTCGAGGACGTCCCCGAGGCGGTGCGGGCCGAGCTGACCTTCCACCTCGCCGACGACGTCCGCGACGTGCTCGCGGCGGCCCTGCCCGCAGACGCCGAGGCCGAGGCCGCGGCCGCCTGAGCGACCCGGCCCACCGCCACCTACCCGGCGATCGGTTGAAGCTTTCGCGACACATCTGTCGCCAACGCCTCAAACCGGCCGCGGCCGCCTACTGGCGAGCACACCAGGTGTGTCGCCTTGGACACCGATGCGGTAGCCAAGACGACACGCCGCCCCTGCGGCGGTGGCCTGCGACTCAGAAGGCCGCGACGCGCTCGCCGATCCACAGCATCGGCCACAGGAAGTCCATGTCCCCGTCGTAGGTGCGCGCGCAGCCGTGGCTGGCCGGGTACAGCGGGATTTCCGGGTAGCCGTGGATGGCGTAGCCACGGTGGAAGAACACCGGCCGGTACATCGCGTTCCAGCTCTGGCGGAAGTTGCGCTTCTCGTACACCGTGAAGGTCCCCCGCACCGTGGGGGTGGACGGCTTGCCGGTCGAGGTGTGCACCGCGTGCGCGACCTGCCCGCCGCGGACCACGAGGATGAGCTGGCGGGCCAGGTCGATCTCGATGTGGTCGGGTCCCAGGTCGGGCCGGCGCACCGGCAGGCGTGGGTTGGCCAGCATCGCCTGCCACTCGCGCTCGGCGAACTCACCGGTGACCGGCAGGGCGGCCACCTTCTGGAAGGCGTAGATCATCCACACCGTCTGGTGGTCGACGATCCCCTCGGGCACGCCGGTGTTGTAGCCCTGGCGGACCAGCTCCTCCTCGGCGCAGCGGAACGCCCGGGTGTCGCCGGCCGCCAGTTGGCAGGCTGGGACCGGTCCCACGGCCACCGGCCCTCCGACCACCGTCAGGGCGGCGGTGCCGGTGCGCTGCAGCCACGCCGCGGTGGGCGGCGACAGGT
>DASZOD010000164.1:0-6117 GCA_035550935.1 Egibacteraceae bacterium
GGTCTGCCTGTCCTCAGCCCCCACCCACGACGGGTTCCTGCGCCAGCTGGTCGCCTTGCTCGACGGCCACGGCCTCTACGTCCCCGACCGCCCCCTGCGGGCCGACCCGCGCGAGGCCGTCGCGCTGCTTGGCGCCGGCGAGGTCGACCTGCTCGACTGCACACCCGACGACCTGGAGGCCCTGCTGGACGCGGGGCTGCGGGAGGCGCCCGCGGATCGGGGCCAGGGACGGTTCGAGCCGGTGGTGGTGGTGGGGACCAGGGCGGCGGTGAGCCCGGAGCTGTGGCGCACGTTGCGGAGCCTTTCGGGAGTGCGCGGCCACGTGCTCTACGGCCCCCCCGAATGCGCGTTCGGCGCGACAGCCCGGGCGACGGCGGGCGCGTCGGCCCGGGCCGGCGCGAGCCGCCCGATGGCCAACGTCGCCAGCCACGTCCTGGACCTGCGGGGCCAGCCGGTCCCGACCCGGGCGGTGGGGGAGCTGCACCTGGGCGGGCCCAGCCTGGCCCGGGGCCACCTCGGTCAGCCACAGCCCACCCGGCAACGGTTCGTCGAGCGCACGCCGGAGGGCGCCAGCGGGCGGCTGTTGCGGACCGGGCAGCTCGCTCGGCGCCTGCCCGACGGGGGCGTGGAGCTGCTCGGCCCCGTGGGCGGCGACGCCGACCTGGGCGGCTTCCGGGTCGACCCGGCGCGGATCCAGGCTGCTCTCGCCGGCTGCCCCGGCGTGCGTGACGTGGCCGTCGGGCTGCAGCGCGACGAGCGCGGCAAGCCTCGCCTGGTCGCCCACGTCGTGCCCGCCGGGGAGCCTCCCACCCTGGCCCGGCTGCGCGCCTGCCTGTGGGCGAGGCTGCCCGGCTACGCCTGCCCGTCGACGATCGCCGTGGTCCCCCGTCTGCCGGCGCGGGGGGTCGCAGACGTGGTGGCCGCGTCGTTCCCGCCGGATCCGCCCCCTGTCGACGAGCGGGCGGATGCCAGCGCCGAAGCAAGCGTGCTGACGGCGTTGTGGGCCGAGGTCATCGGCGTCGAGCAGGTGTCGCCCGGTGAGAACTACTGGCAGACGTTCTCCTTCTTGGAGGTGCTGGATCGCGCCCGCGACGCTGGCGTGTCCGTGGCCGGCAAGCACGTGACCAGGAACCGGACCGTCCAGGAGCTGGCGGCAGACCTGGCCGCCGACCGCCACCGGCCGAAGGCGTGACCGTCACGCTCTGGCCGCATCGGCCCAGCGCAGCGCCAAGTGGCAGTCATGGAACGTCCGGCACCGCTGCGGGGCCTGGCTCGTCAGGATCAGCGCGCGAGCACGGTCACCGCGGCGGCCGTGCCGTCGACCAGCACCCGGGCTCCGTCGGGGATCTTCCTGGTCGCCTCGCCGGTGCCCACCACTGCCGGGATCCCGTACTCGCGCGCGACGATGGCGGCATGCGACAGCAGCCCGCCGCGGTCGGTGACGATGGCGCCGACCACGGGCAGGGCGACGTTGAACGCCGGGGTGGTGGCAGCGGTGACGAGGACGTCGCCTTGCTCGACCCTGGCGAGCTCGGAGGGGCTTCGGACGACCCGGGCCCGGCCCTCGTACGTGCCAGGGCTGGCCGGCAGGCCGCGGACGGCGGCGGTCTCCCCGCTCGGCGGCGCCTCCCCGGACATCGCCGCGACGTAGGCGCGGAACGCCCGCTCGGTGCGGGCAGCCCCCGGCGGCAGCCACTCGGTGGGCACCGGCGACCGCGGTGCGCCGCCGAGGACCGTCGGCACCTGGTCCTCGCTGGCCTGCGCGCGGTAGCGGGCCCGGGCGGCCAGCTCCTCGCTGGAGGGGCCGGGGGCGCCCTCGAGCAGCGACCGCATCTGCAGGTGGCCGGCCTCGACCAGGTGGACGGGCTGCTCGACGGCTCCGGCCTCGGCCAGGCGCCTGCCTGCGGCGAGGATCGCCCGGCGGGCCAGCCCGTACGCCCACACGTCGCAGTATGTGGCCCGCTCGTCGCGCACCCGGTGGCTGGCCCGGGCCTCGGCCAGCAGCTCGTCGAAGGACTCCCGGCTCCCCTGGGGGACCCCGGCGCGCACGTCGGCGACGCGCTCGGCGGTCGCCTCGGGCTCCGGGCCGGCACCCCCGCCCTGCAGCGCGGCCCGAATCGTCTCGACGAGGACGCCGGGCATCTCCAGCAGGCAGGGCTCGCCCACGTCGGACCCGCTGCCCGCGCTCCAGTGGCCGACGAGGCCCAGGTAGTCGGCGGTGGCCACACCCACCTGGCCTGGCCGCGACCGTAGGGCGGCGAGGATGGCGTCCGGCCCGTCGCCGGCCCACAGCAGGGCGGCTGCCCCCGGGTCGCCCTGCAGCGCCTCGGCCAGCCGGCCCAGCTCGGACGCTGCTCCGAGCGACAGCGGGCCTGCCCCCCGTACCAGCCCGACCAGTTCGGCGGCCGGGCGGCCGGTCCACTCCTGGGCGTGGACGAGGAAGTCGCCGACCGGGATCACCGGGGCCACGTTGAGGCGGTGGTGGTGGTAGATGGCCAGCCGCAGGTTGTCCCGGCAGCGGGCCAGGTGGGAGCGCAGCTCGCCGGCTTCAAGGCTCGAAGGCTGCACTGCCTGCAGCGCCAGATGCCCCTGGCGCATCGCCGGCTTGACCCGGCCGTCCCAGAGCCCGACGTCCTCGCGCCAACGCCGATCCTCGAACACCCTGGCGCTGGTCTCCAGGCGCTCGCCCAGCAGCGGGGTCGAGCGGACCAGCTCGTCCCAGGCCTGCCTGGTCAGCCGCTCCCGTCCGTTGTCCGGCGACCAGAACGGGCGGGGGCAAAGATAGGCCCAGCCGTGCACGAACGCCCATTGGATGTGGTCCAGCAGCAGCCCGTAACGCGCCGTGGCCTCCTTGAACCCGCGCCTGGCCGGCTCGGGGAACACCTCGATGACGAAGCGGGTGGCGGGCCGGGGAAAGTGGGCGGTGTCAAGCGTCCAGGACCCCGGGCCCGGGGGCTGGAACGCCAGCGGAGGCTCGCCGGGGGAGGACATGGTCGGCAGCGCCAACATAGCTGGGGGAAGCTCTGAGATGACCAAGCAACCGACCCCGGTGACGCTGGCTGGTGGAGGCCTCGCCATCCCCCGCCCCCCGATCAAGGGAGCAACCCGCACCCAAGACCGAGACGGCGTCGGCTGTCACAGCCGCCGCGTAACATGACCATCTGGAGCTGCGTCCCCGATGCCGCTGTGACACCGAAATTGCGACGCGACCTCCGTATGGTTTGCCGGTTGGAGCCCGAGCGAACGGGCAAGGGGGCTGAGGTGCACGAGAGCGACGAGGTCAGCTGCGGCCAGGAGATCACCAGCAGCATCACGCTCACCAACGACATCGGGCCGTGTCCCGAAGACGGCTTGGTCATTACCGCCGACGACATCACCGTCGACCTGGACGGCCACACCATCAGTGGCGACCCGACCGCCCGTGACGGGCGGTGCCGGGCTGGGATCCTGCTGCGTGAAGTCCGCGGCGTCACGGTGCGCAACGGCACGGTCACGGGCTTCGACGCCGGCGTGGCCATCATGGGTGGCGGCGGCAACACGGTCCAGGAGATCACCGCCGAGGACAACGTCAACTACCGCGTCGTGACGGGCAGGAACGCCGATCCCGAAGACGTCGACGTCGACAACGGGATCCTCTGTATCTTCGGCGAGGGCATCAGCGTCTCCGACTCCAGTGACAACGTGATCGAGCACAACCGGATCTACCGCAACGGGCCGCTGGCGGGCATCGCCCTGGTCGGCGACTCCAACGACAACCTCGTGGCCCGCAACGACCTGGGCGACCACGACGTCCTCAACCGAACCCCCGCAGGGCGGCCCACGACGTGCGGCACAGGTCCGGGGCAGGGCCCGATGGGCCGGGGTCGGACGGTGCAGAACATCGGCATCCGCGTGGAGGGCCCGGGTGCCGACCGCAACGTGATCGAGGACAACCGGATCACCCGGAGCGCCATCGCCGGCATCGCCGTGCACAGCTACAACGCCCAGGCCGGGACGCCACCCAACGATGCCACGGTCATCCGCAACAACCGCGTCTCGGAGACGGGCAGGACCACCCACGAGGTCGATCCCCACGCCCACGGCATTGCCGTGATGCTGATGGGTCCTGCCTTCGTCCGCCCGCCCGACAACGTCACCATCGAGGGCAACGACTCCTCACGCAACCTCGGTCACGGCATCTACATTGCGGGTCGGGAGTCGCGGGGGCATACGGTCACCGACAACGTGGCGAACAACAACGCCTCGGCCGGCATCCTCCTCGACGGGCCGTCGGATGGCCTGGGCGGGGTGGCGGACAGCACGGTCAGCGGCAACCGCGGCCAGAACAACGGCATCGACGGGGTGGACGGCAACCCCGACTGCGGCACCAACAGCTGGTCGGGCAACCAGTTCGACAGCGTCAACCAGCCATGCGTGGCGGCGCAGGGGGCCGGCTCCGTGGTAGGCCCGCAAGGGCTGATGAGGACGTACCGCGCGTCGTGACCCGCGCGGCCGGCCGACCGCAGCCACAGCGAGGTCAGATGGTCCCGTCCTGGAGGGTGCTCGGCGTGTTCCGCCGGCTCGACTAGCCTACCTGCCCCCACGGCGTCGCTTCACTGGCCGTGGCCCACCCGTTCAACAGCGGCGAGCCATGTCTCGGCGAAGCCGGGCCCGTCGACGTCGATGACTACATCAACCGGTTTCCCGCCGTCGTCAGGCTGGAAGCGGAGGACGTCTTCTTCCAGCACCGGACCCAGCGTCACGGCTTTCACAACAACGCCTGGCCAGGAAAGTGCCACGGCGCAAGCTACCGGGTCGTACTGGAAGTTGAGCAGGTCGTCGGGCAGACCGGCATGGGCGCGGCCCAGTTCACCTTTGTCGTGCTCGGTGCCATGGGCGAGCGCCTGTCGGGCGAGGAGCTGGCCGATCGGACCGAAGGCGACCAGCTGCTCGAGGTGAGCAGCTCGAAGGTGCGCGTTCAGGGTCGCCGGGAGGGTCACAAGGGTCAGGTCCCCCGAGGCGTAGAAGACCGTGAGCGCCGCTTGCGTATCGCATTGGACGTTCCAGTCCATCTCCGGTCCCCACGCGGGCAGTCCCTCGGTGGGTGGCCTCACCCATCCGCCCATCAAGACCACGGCAGTTCCGCCCAGCTGCCCCGGCCGGGTCGCCTCAAGACGAGCAAGGTTGGTGTACGGCCCGATTGCGATTATCGTGGCGCCCTGGTCGGCGCTTCTCGCGATGAGTTGCAGCGCGGCGTCCTCGGATGAGGGTCGGGGAACGACGAGCTCTTCTCCCCAGTACACGTCGTGATCGGGAAGCGCTCCCATTGGCATCCCTGTGGTGAGGGACGCGCTGGCGCCGGCCGCGACCGGGATATCGTCGCGCCCCGCCAGCCTCAGAAAGGAGTCGACGTAACCGGCGCGCTCACCGCCGGGGTCGGCGGTCGTCGTGATGCCGACGACCTCCGCGCCCGGCCAGCCGAGCAGCATCGCCAAGGCGCAAGCGTCATCGGTGTCCCCTGCAAAGTCGGTGTCCAGATGCACCCGCACCTCAGGAGCATAGTTTGGTGGCGACCCCACGGGTCGGGCCGATGAGGGCCGCACAAATGTGGCCCTACTGCCCTTGCTTGGTCCCGGGGACTCAGCCGGCACGCTGTCACAGGCGCTCGTCGCGCGCTGAGCCGCTGAGGATCGCTCCGGTCGGAGTGGCAGGAATCTGCAGGCGTCGCGGGCAGCTCAGGGGGGCGCAGCCCGACAGCCATCAGCCCACCCTGAACTCGGCAACCATCCCCTTCTCGGCGTGGCTGGTGCCGTCCGGAGCGACCATGAAGCAGGCGATGCCGTAGCGGCCCGGCTGCAGGTCCACCGCGAAGGCGGCCTCTTCGCCGGGCGATGTGGGGGGGATGGCGGCCAGCTGCTCAACGAAGCGTCGCTCGGGGCTTTGGACCTGCTGCTCGATGGGTGGGAAGTCCGCGGGCAGCGGGATCAGCGACAAGCGGTGCTCTACCTGGCCCACGTTGGCCATCGAGAACACCACCCGCCCCGCAGGCACCGTCTCATCGGCGATAGCGAAGCGGTACTCGTCCATGCTCCCGTGGATCGTGGGCGGTGACGGCGGCAGTGGCGCGCTCGCCTGGCC
>DASZOD010000165.1:0-2483 GCA_035550935.1 Egibacteraceae bacterium
TTTCTACACTCCCACGCGGCTACTGGTAAGGCGGCTGGTCCCGCGACTCGGCCGCGGCATCCACGAGCACCCGACCCGGGCCGCGAAACACCTGCGCCTCGTGCCAGCCCCGGTGGCGTTCGGCCACCTCGGGCTGACCCGGCTGGGGGCGCCGAAGCGGGGCGCCAGCGTATGCGATCACCAGTTCCCGGGCTCGCTGGCCGCCGTGGAACGCCTGCGACACCTGCACCCGCAGCCGCTCGTCGAGCCCGATCACTCCCAGGTCGAAGGCCTTGTGATGCAGGGTGCACAACGCCAGCCCGTTGCCGACGCGGTCGGGTCCCCGGTGGGACCACCACTGCACGTGCGCGGCCTCCAGACCGACCGGTGTCGCGTCCAGACGCCCGTCGTAGCCGCACACGGCACACCGGAACTCGTAGGCGCGCAGCACCCGCAGCCGGAACCCCGGGTCACGCGCAGCCGGGGCGGCGCCCTCGTCGGGCAGCCCGACCCGTTCGAGGATGTCGCAATGGACCGAAGAGGGAAAGTGCTCGTCGAGCAGCCGCCGTGCCAGCCGCATCACCAGGTCGGGGTCCGCTCGCAGCTGCTCGTACAGCGGCCCTGGCAGACCTCCGGCCAGGGGGCTCAGGTCCCTCAGCGGTGGGCTGCCCCTGCCCGTGACCCGAGCCACCCGCGCGCCTTCGGGGACTTCCCACAGGCCGTCGGACTGCAGGTGCCAGAAGGGGTAGTGCGGTTGCTGACGACGCCGAGGTGGGCCGAAGTCCTCCAGCAACCGGCGCAGGTCGTTCTCGATCTCGCCGAGTGTTAGCAGCCGTGGCCTCTGCCGCTGCACTCTGCCCAGGGCCAGGAGCAGCAGCAGCGGCTTGTGCGGAGCGCGTTCGCTTCCCCGCGTTAGGGTCCCTGGGCGTGGTGTAGGACCACGGTAAGTAGGCAGTATCACAGGGATGTAGTACCCGTGCGGGCCCTGTGGACAGCCGCGGACGTGGTCACGCTGCGTGAGCTTGAGGGAGAAGGCCACCGCGTCATCCTCGAAAACGGACTTCCCCAAGTCACGAGTCGAGGAGAACGACACGATGGCCATCACCAAGGTGGACTTGTTGAACCTGCTGCGCAACGCCGAGCACGACGATATCGACTTCCTGCGGGAGGGCGTGCGGCTGCTGGCCCAGGCGCTGATGGAGGCCGAGGTGTCCGAGCAGATCGGCGCCGCCCACGGCGAACGCAACCCCGAGGCCCGTACCGCCCAGCGCAACGGCTACCGTGACCGCGACTGGGACACCCGCGCGGGCACGGTCGAGTTGGCGATCCCCAGGCTGCGGACCGGCAGCTACTTCCCGTCGATCCTGGACGCCCGCCGGCGCGCCGAACGCGCGCTGGTCGGCGTGGTCGCGCAGTGCTACGTCGAAGGTGTTTCGACCCGTCGGGTGGACGATATCGCCCGGCAGATGGGCGTGCATGGGATCAGCAAGAGCCAGGTGTCGCGGCTGTGCGCCGAGCTCGACGAGCTGGTCGACGCCTGGCGCAACCGGCCGCTGGACGCAGGCCCCTACGCCTTCGTGTGGATCGACGCGTTGGCGCTCAAGGTGCGTGAGCACCACCGCATCGCCAACGTCTGCGCGCTGGTTGCCGCCGGCGTCAACGCCGACGGGCACCGCGAGATCCTGGGGTTGGAGGTCGGCTCGGGCGAGTCGGGGGCGTCGTGGACGGCGTTTCTGCGCGGCCTGGTCGCCCGCGGCCTGCATGGGGTCAAGCTGGTCGTCTCCGACGCCCACGAGGGCTTGAAGGGCGCCATCGCCGCGGTCCTGGACGGCGCGTCGTGGCAGCGCTGCAGAACCCACTTCATGCGCAACCTGCTGGTCAAGGTGCCCCGCTCGGCGCAGCCTATGGTCGCCTCGGCGGTGCGCACCATCTTCGCTCAGCAGCGGTCCGAGGACGCCTGGCGGCAGCTGCACGCCGTCGTGGACCAGCTGCATGAGGCCAACCTCGCCGACGCCGCCAGGCTGCTCGAGGACGCCGCCCCCGACGTGCTGGCCTACACCGCCTTTCCCCGCGACATCTGGCGCAAGATCTGGAGCAACAACCCACAGGAACGGCTCAACAAAGAGATCCGCCGGCGCACCGACGTCGTGGGGATCTTCCCCACCCGCCCGGCGGTGATCCGCCTCGTCGGCGCGGTCCTGGCCGAACAACACGACGAATGGGCCACCGGCCGGCGCTACATGTCCCTAGACGCCCTCCGCGCCACCAACCTGACCAGCATCGACGGCACCGACGAGCGGAAGGAGGACAGCCCCGCCGAACTACTCTCCGCGACCGCCTAACGGCCACGGAGACGAGGAAGACGCAGACCTTCTCCTACACCAACTTGCGCGACGCGGCCCGACCCCTCGGTCTGGCGTGGCAAGGGTTCCGGCCCGCAACTGACTACCCAGATCGGTCGAGCCTCACAAGGGTCCTTACTAGCGAAGGGATCGTCCCGTGAG
>DASZOD010000166.1:0-4740 GCA_035550935.1 Egibacteraceae bacterium
GCCAGCCCGGTGGGCGCCGCCGCGGCCGACTGGCGCGGCGCCGGGGCCACTCAGAACCTCAGCAGCGCCGCGACCGGGTGGCCGTCCAGTCGGACCTCGTCGCGGAACAGCTCGATGTGGGCGTCGGCGCGCACGGCCTCCTCGATGAGTTCGTCGATGACGTCGGCCACCGGCCTGACCGGCTCGCCGTAGGCGGCCGCCTCCTCTCGGCTCAGCGCCAGGGTCCCGGTCGCGGCCCGGTAGCCGGGCACCCCGGCGCCCTCGACGACGAACAGCACCCCGACGCGCTTCTCGTTGACCGCCTCGACGACCTCGCGGACGCCGCGGGCCGCCTTCTCCGCCTGGCCCGCAGCGGCGGCCAGGCGCTGCAGCAGCTGGCTGCGGCGGGAGCTGACGAGCTGCTGCTCGATGGCGCGCAGCCGGGCCTTGAGCTCGTCGGCGTCGACGTTGAGCGGCAGGCTGATCGGGTCGCCGTGGAGCACCCCCTTGAGGTAGGGATGCAGCCGCTTGGTGAACCCGGCCGCCTCCACGGGCGGGCCGGCCACGACCAGCGCGTCGACGGGGTGATCCTCGTGCAGCTTGAGGAGCACCTCGTCGGTGTCCTTCATGTGGTGCAGGACCTCGTGGGCGATGTTGCGCTGGAAGCGCGCCTGCGACCAGCCGCCCTGCTCGTGGTGCTTGTGCACGTCGGAGGCCAGGCCCTGCCACTCCTCGACGTGACCCAGCTGGTAGCGGAAGATGCGCGCCCTGTCGCGCTCGATCAGCGCCAGCGCGATGTGGTGGTGGCGGCCCAGCAGCGCCTCCAGCGGCACGACGTAGGGACGGGTGTTGATCCTGGCGACGTTGCGCACCCCGACGGCGACCGTGACCGTCTGGAAGACCTGGCCGTTGCTGGAGAACAGTCCCAGGCCCCGTACGTCGTCGCGGTCGAACTCGCCGCGCACCCACTTGCTGATCGCGTCGGCGTCAGCGTGCACGCCGGCCAGCTGGCCCTCGGGCAGCTCGTCGGCGGCCCTGCGGACCTCCCGCAGCAGGCCGTCGAGGCGCGCCTCGTAGTCAGCCGCCTTCGGGTACCGCGCGCCGTCGGTGTTGAGGTAGACGCTCGTCACCAGGTGCTCGGTGACGGGCCGGTCGACGAGCTGGCGGATCTCCGCGGCGGTTACGTCCAAGTGTGCTCTCCTTGTCCCTGGGAGGTCCCTGCGCGCCGTTCGAGGACTGCCTCGTCACACCCTGCCCGGTTCACTCGACGCGAATCCGCCGCAGCCCGTCGCCGCCGGGTGTCGCGGCGCGGTCGTAGGCCTCGGTCTGGGACTCGACGACAGCCGCCAGGGCCAGGGCCAGCTCCCTGGCGGCGCCCAGCAGGTGGCGGACCGCCTGGGGGCGGGCGTCCGACAGTGTCCGCAGGAGCGCGCACAGCGGGCACAGTTGGCATTCGGGGTCGCCCCCGAGCCCGATTCGGCTCGTGCGCTGATGCTGGTGGTCCATCCTGGAGGTCCTCGGTTGGCGCAGAGAACAGCAGTCTAGTAAGCGGTCGCCGCTCCCCCGGCGCTCAGAGCGGCAGGTCGGCGCTGGCGACGGGCGGCGGGGCGAAGCGCACCTCCAGCCGCCCGTCGCTGAGCGCGGCGCTGGTGATCTCGCAGCGGCGCAGCGCGGCCGGCAGCACGACGCTGCGGGTGAAGCTGCCCACCTTGACGTAGAGCTCGTCGGCCCGCTGGAACACGTCGACGTCGCCACGTTGGGCGAAGGGCAGCGCCAGGGCCAGCAGGTAGCCGTCGCGGTCGCGGCCCAGACGAAGCGGTTCTTCACGGCGCAGGATCTCGTGGACCTGCTGGTCCTCGTACACCGCGTCGGCGAGCCGCTGTAGCGGCCCGGGACCGACGAGCTCGTCGTCAAACAGGGGCGCGGTCAGCACCGGAAGGCCGGCGAAGCCCTCCTGAACACTGCGCAGGTGCTCGGCCTGCACCGCTTTCCAGCGGTCGAACCAGGGGTCGGCGACCTGTTCGGGGAGTAGGCGGTTCACGACGACCGCATCGACGTGGTAGCCGAACAGGCACAGGTAGGTGTAGGTCCGCCGCGCCTCGGCGATGACCATCTTCTCGGCGTTGACGACGAGTCGGACCGTTGTCGTGTCCACGTCGGTGAGGATCTCGTGGACGCTGTTGAGGTTGTGGTACAGGCGCTCGATCGACCCGAGCAGCCGGTCCTGGGGCAGCGGCATCGTGGTCATCCGCCCGAGGACCGGACGCACGACCTTGGCGACCTTGCGCTCGACGGGAAACACCCGCTCGATGTACCAGCCGACCGCCTGTGGCAGGCTCAGCAGCCGTAGCGTCTCGCCGGTCGGGGCGCAGTCGACCACCAGCAGGTCGTAGATGCCGCCGGTGGCGTGTCGGCGCACGTCGATCAGGCTGAAGATCTCCTCCAGGCCGGGGACGACCGACAGCTCCTCGGCTTCGATCTCCCCCACCCCGCCCCACGACATCAGCGCGACGAGATACTCCTGGATCTCCCGCCAGTTGTCCTCCAGACGCTGGCGGGCGTCGATCTGCTGGGCGTGCAGACGTTCGGCGACGGGCGTGGCCTCCCCGCCCAGCGGCATGTCGAACGAGTCGGCCAGCGAGTGGGCAGGGTCGGTGGAGATCACCAGGGTGCGCAGCCCGCTGCGGGCGGCGCGCAGAGCGGTGGCCGCCGCCACGGAGGTCTTGCCCACGCCGCCCTTGCCGGTGAACAGGATGACGCGCACGGTCAACCAGCGGGCGCGACAGGCACGAGATCTCCTGCCGCCACGGGGTCGTCGCCTGCGGGTGCGCTCACGGTCGTGCTCCTGGCCCGGGTCCAGGCCATCCTATGGTCGGGTCGGGGCTGACGACAGCGCGACGGCTCAGCCGGCGGTGGCGACGGCCACGGCGACGACCAGCAGGAGGGTGACGGCCACCACCAGCCACAGCAGCGCGCGGCCGGTCAGCAGCTCGGCCTGGCCATGCCGCAGCCGCGTGACGTCGAGCACGCTGCCGGCCCACAGCGTGACCGTCCCCAGCCACAGCGGCGCGCCGGCGGCGCCTGCGCCGGCCGCCGTCAGGGCTGCGGCGCCCAGGAGCCAGACCACGAACAGCAGGCATCTGGCCACCCCGCTGCCGTAGCGGCCGAGCGCCAGCTGCCCGGCGCCCGGCAACAGGGCCGACAGCGCCAGGGCCGCGCCCCAGTTGGCAGCGGGCGGCTGGCTGCGGGCCTCGTAGCGTTCGGCGATGCCGGCGCCACACACCCGACAGCGCAGGTCGTCAAGTGCGCTGTACTGCCCGCAGCGCGCGCAGATCCACTGCAGGCTGCCGTCGGGGGCCAGGCGGAAGCCCCGGGTGCCCAGCTCGCCCGACACCGGCTGTGCGGTCACGCCGGGCCCTGCGGCGGCAGGCCCCCGAGAGGGCGCCGCAGCAGGCCGGTGGGGTGCCAGGGCGGCGTAGCACTGGCCGCACCAGGTGGCGCGGTCGCTGTTGCTCGCTCCGCAGCCCGGGCAGCGCACCGGCTCAAGGATCCTGGGGAGGCGGTGGGGCAGCCGCCGTCGGCGTGCTGCGGGCGCCGGGAGTGGCGTCGGCGGCGCCAGGGCTGGCGTCGGCGGCGCCAGGGCTGGCGGCGGTCGCCCGGCGCTGGTCGGCCAGCAGGCGGGGGTCGGGCTCGGCGCCGGGCACCCGACCGGCTTCGAGGCGGTCCTTGAGCGCATCCAGGGCCACCCGGACGGCGGCGCGGTGGTCGCGCAGCCGTCGCCGGGCACCGCGCGGGCGGGTGTGGGCTCGCAACAGGTAGTGGACGACGACCCCGGCCGGCTCGTCGAGGTAGTACCACTCGGCCTCCCCCTCGAGGTCGCCGCGGTAGGCCAGATTGACCCCGCGGTCGGCTCGCTCGGCGGCCTGGCGGGCCCGCAGCCGCTGGGGTCGGCGTCGCAGGCCCGGCGGCCGCAACGTCAGGGCGACCGCGTCGCCGTCGGGTCGGGTGGCAACCCCCGGCCACCAGCGCTCGTAGCCGGCGACGTCGCGCAGGAACGGGTGGACGTCGCGGCGGCGTGCCCGCACGAACCCCGAGTCCCAGGCCTGCACGGGCACGGACGCGCTGTGCGCGCCCCGGCGGCGGCTGCGGGCCACGCCTACACCACGACCGCCAGCGCCACGATGCCCACGGCGGCGGCCACGGCGCTGCGGCCGCCGGGACGGCGCAGGCCCGGCAGCGCCCATGCCAGCGCGATCGCCGCGCCGGCGACCAGCCCCCCCAGGTGGGCCTGCCAGGCGATGCCGGGCACGACCAGCGGCAGGGCGAGGTTGATGCCCAACAGCATCAGCAGCTGCTGGAATCCGGCCCGCCCCGCGACCGTGTGGCGGGCCCGGAACGCGGCCGCCAGCCAGGCGCCGAACAGCCCGAAGATCGCCCCGGAGGCGCCGACCGCTGGGACGGGGGCTCCCCACAGGTAGAAGGCGGCCCCGCCGGCCAGCGCCGAGCTGAGGTACAGGGCCGCGAACGGGGCGCTGCCGACGTCTCGTTCCAGGCCCGGTCCGAACAGGTACAGGGCCCACATGTTGAACAGCACATGCGCCAGCCCGGCGTGCAGGAACGCCGACGTGAACAGCCGGTACCACTGTCCGGCGGTCACCAGCGGGTTGCGCTGCGAGCCCCAGGCGAACAGCTCCTGGCCCAGTCCCGGCAGCAGCAACCCCGCGGCGAACAGCCCCACGCACACGGCGAGGATGCCGTGGC
>DASZOD010000167.1:0-24001 GCA_035550935.1 Egibacteraceae bacterium
GTGCAGCCCGGTGGCCATGTCGCCGGTGCCGGTCACCGCGACCTGCACGCCGGCGGGACCTGCACCTGGAAGGTCAGCAGCTCGTCGCCGTCGCCCACCCCGTCGCCGTCGCCGTCCCAGCGGGTCGGGTCCACCCCGGCCTTGGGTTCCGCGCCGTCGCGCAGGCCGTCCCGTCGGTGTCGGCCAGCCTCGGTCGGTCTGCAGCTCGCGCTCCTGCAGGTCGGTCAGCCCGTTGCCGTCGCTGTCGGGATTCCCCGGCGACAAGACCGCCAGCGCGTCGAACTCGAAGACGTCGGCCAGCCCGTCGCGGTCGGTGTCACCCGACAGCGGCGAGGCGCCCACCACCCAGCTCGGCGCGGTCGGGGATCCCATCGCCGTCGCGGTCGCCGTCATAGGTCACGCCCCACATGGGCCAGCGCGTTGACGCCCCGCTGCCAGGCGTGCCCGAAATGGGTCACCGCCGCCACAGGCAGGCCCTTGCGCAGCGCGTCGTGGGCCCTGGCCAGATCCCGCTGGCCCTGGTCCAGCTCCGCGGACGCAGCCGAACCCGCCGGGTCGTCGAAGTCCGCCCGCAACGTCGTGCGGGCGTCCTGCACGGCGGTGCTCGCCGTCAACCGGGCCGCCTGCAGCAGGTCGCCCAGCGCCTCGGCACGCACGTCGGCTCCCGCGCCGCTCGCCGAGCGCAGGCTGCTGTCGAGATGGGAGACCAGCTGGGCGTCGTCCCGGTACACCGACCTGCCGTCCGCATGCGGCCCGATCCGCACCCCGTCGACGTAGGGGCGCTCGGCGTGGCCGGCGACCGCCGCCAGGCGCGCCGGGCCGGGGGTGCTCAGTTGCCCCCACGGCCTTGTGTCAACGGTCAAATCTCCCCGCGCAGCAATGACCGTGCGCACACAGGTAGGGATCAGCCGTCGGCGGTCGCCTCGAGCGACGCCAGGACGGCATCGGTCAGCAAGCCGCGTCGCGCCCCCCGGCCCTGCAGGCGGCCTGGACGAGGATCGGCGGCCGCTCGCGGTGGGCTACAGGTTGATCGCGACGTACTTGGTCTCCAGGTACTCCTCGATGCCCTCGTAGCCGCCCTCGCGGCCGAAGCCGGAGTGCTTGACCCCGCCGAAGGGCGCGGCGGGGTTGGACACCATGCCCTGGTTGAGGCCGACCATGCCGTACTCCAGCGCTTCGCACACCCGCAGGGCCCGCTTGAGGTCGTGGGTGTAGACGTAGGCGACCAGGCCGTACTCGGTGTCGTTGGCGGCGGCCACGGCCGCCTGTTCGGAGGCGAACCTGGCGACCGGCGCGACCGGCCCGAAGATCTCCTCCTTGAGCAGCCGGGCGTCGCCGGGCACGTCGGTCAGCACGGTGGGCCGGTAGAAGTAGCCGCGGCCGGTGAGCGGCTCGGCGCCGAGGAGGGCCTGGGCGCCCCGGTCGAGCGCGTCGCCGACGAGCTCGGAGACCTTGCGGCGCTGGGCGTCGTCGATGAGCGGGCCGACCTGCACGTCGGGTTCGGTGCCTCGCCCGACCTTCATCGCCGCCATGCGCTCGGCCAGCTTGCCGGCGAAGGCCGCGGCGACGGGCTCGGCGACGTGGAAGCGGTTGGCGGCGGTGCAGGCCTCACCCACGTTGCGCATCTTCGCAACCAGCGCGCCCTCGACGGCGGCGTCCACGTCGGCGTCGTCGAAGATCAGGAACGGCGCGTTGCCGCCCAGCTCCATCGACACCCGCAGGACCTGCTCGGCGGACAGCGCGATGAGCGTGCGGCCGGTCTCGGTGGAGCCGGTGAACGACAGCTTGCGGGTGCGGGGGTCCTTGAGCAGCGGCTCGGTGACCGCGCCGGCCGACGAGGTCGGCACGACGTTGAGCACGCCGGGGGGCAGGCCAGCCTCGTCGAGGACCTGGGCCAGCGCCAGCATCGACAGGGGCGTTTGCTGGGCGGGCTTGATCACCATCGTGCAGCCCGCGGCGACCGCCGGGGCGATCTTGCGGGTGCCCATGGCCATGGGGAAGTTCCAGGGGGTGATGAACACGCAGGGGCCAACGGGCTGTCGCATGACCAGCAGCCGGCCGCGCCCGTCGGGGGCGACCGCGTAGCGCCCGTCGATGCGGACCGCCTGCTCGGAGAACCAGCGCAGGAACTCGGCGCCGTAGGCGATCTCGGCGCGCGACTCCTCCAGAGACTTGCCCATCTCCAGGGTCATGAGCAGCGCCAGGTCGTCGGCGCGGGCCATGAGGGCCTCGAAGGCCCGCCGTAGGATCTCGCCGCGCTCGCGCGGAGGATGGCGGGCCCACTCGCCCTGCGCCTCGACCGCGGCGTCCAGCGCCGACAGGGCGTCGTCAGGCTCGGCGTCGGCCACCTCGCACAGGGTCTCGCCGGTAGCCGGATCCTCGACCGCCAGCGTCCCGCCTGCCGCAGCGTCACGCCACCGGCCGGCGACGTAGATCTGCTTGGGCACCGCGTCGACGACGGCCTGTTCCTCGATGGCGGTGGTCATGGTCCTACCGTAGTGCTTCCCGGGCAGTTCGCCTCGTTCTCAGGTGGGATGCAGCGACAGGCCCGGTCCGGGGACGGGCGGCGGCCCCCTGCGGCCCCAGGGGGCTTCTTCGTCGGTGCGTCCCACGACCATGTCGACCCAGCGACCCAGCAGCGCGGCGCCGGCGGCCCGCAGGAACGGTTCTCGCCGCCGCGCCTCGTCAGCCAGGTCCTGCAGGTCCGCGCCTCGGCCGGTCGGCAGGCCGGCCACCGGGGCGGCCTCGGCGTAGGCCAGCAGCTGCCGCCCGCCCAGTTCGGGATGCCACTGCACCCCGTAGGCGTTGGAGCCGATGCGGAAGGCCTGGGGTGGGCCACCATCGTGGCCGGCCAGCACGGTGGCGGCCCCGGGCAGCCGCAGGCAGGCGGGATCGGAGGTGAAGCACACCGTCCCGTCGGGGAAGTCGTGGAAGATCGTGTCGTCGCGACCGTCGGCGGCGCGGGTGACGGCGACGAACCCGATCCCGCCCCGGCCGGCTCCGGTCCCGCCGCCGGCGGCCTCGGCCAGCAGCCGGGCGCCCGAGCTCAGCGCCAGCACGGGCACCCCCGCCTCCAGGCAGCGCCCGACCAGTGCCAGCCCGCCGTCCCGGCCCTCGGCGGTCTCCTGACCGCCCAGGACGGTCAGCGCTCTGACCTCTCCCGCTGCCAGCGTGTCGGCCTGCCGCCCGTCGACCAGGCGCACCGGCCTGCGCCGGCGCTCAAGCACCTCGGCGAGCAGGCCCGCCTGCTGGTGGGGCGCACCGCGGACGACGACGAATGGGACCACCGGCGTCAGCCGGGCACCACCGGCAGCAGCCCGGGCAGGCGCTGGTCGTCGGGCAGCAGGTCGCCGGGCCAGCGCCGGCGGGACTTCTTCGACAGCTTCGCCAGCAGGCTCATCGCCACCGGGTCGCCGTCGCCCGGCTTGACCTCCAGCAGCCCGTCCTCGACCATCCCGCCGATCCACTCCTCGCCGCGTTCGGTGCGGACCACCGTAAGCGTCCAGTTGTCGTCCGCGCCGATACCACCGGTGGAGATGTCGGCGTGCTCGGCGGCGAAGTCCGGGCACAGCTTGCAGCCCTCGCGGGTGTAGGGGTGCAGCTGCTTGAGCGGGATCTCGTGGTAGCCGCCGTCGCGGGTCCAGACCATGAACCGGCCCTTGACGTTGACCTTGACGACGTCGTCGATGGCGATGCCATGCTCGCCCAGGACCCGCTCCTGGCCCTCGTAGGTGAAGGTCTTCGAACACATCAGCCCGACCGTCAGCGCGACCCGGTTGGCGTACTTGCGCACCCGGCGGGCCGGCAGACTCCCGTTGATCGACGCCTGGCAGCTCATGCCCACCAGCGCCAGGCGCTTGAGCCCCAAGGCCTCGGCCTGTCTCATGGCCAGGGGGTTGGCGCTGTAGGTGTACCGCGACCCCGCCGTCGCCAGCACCCCGGCGCGGTCGGTGACCACGGCTGGCTCGACGTCGAACACCCGGGCCTGCGACAGGCGGCTGACCAGCGCCCCGTCGATCCTGCCGCCCTCCAGACCCCAGATGAGCATGGCCGATACGAGCCCGCCGTCCTGGCCCGCCGCGAACACCTCCTGGTCGGTGGCCCGCACCAGCAGCACCGAGCGGGCCACGCCCGAGACTTCCTCGGGACGGTGGCTGCGGCCGAACAGCGTCTCGTCCAACTCGGTCTCCCACGCCCGGAAGCGCGGGCAGGCCCGGGTGCAGATGTCACAGCCGCGGTCGCCGTGGAAGCACTCGTCGGCGGCCATGCCCTCGCCGATCTGCACCGGGTGGTAGTCGGCGACCCGGTAGTCGAGCACGTCGCGGGGGCAGGCCATGATGCAGGCGGCGCAGCCCGTGCACAGGTTGGTCTCCACCACCTCGTGGAAGAGCTCTCGCCACTGGGCGTCGCCCATCGGCATCACCTTTCGGGGTCTGTCGGCCAGTCTAGGAGCCATGATCCGCCGCGATAGCCCCGAGCGGGGGATGCGCCGTGGTGATTCGCGTGCTATCCCGGCAACGACCGGTCACGCGTCGGCGACGACCGGTCTCGCGTCCGGGAACCGGTGACAGGCAGGCAGGCCCTGACAGTGGTGGTGATCACCGCGGCCGTGTCGGCGGCGGTGCTGATGTCATTCTGGCTGTTCCAGCGCCAGCTGGTCTACCTGCCCCACCGAGGGCCGGTCCCCCCAGCGGCCACCGTCCTGCCCGGCGGCGAGGACGTCACCTTCACCACCGACGACGGCCTGCTCCTGCACGGCTGGTTCGTGCCCGCCGAGAACGGTGAGGCCCTCGCCACCGTGCTGGTCTGCAACGGCAACGCGGGAGACCGCTCCCTGCGCGCGCCCCTGGCGGCAGGGCTGACGCGCGCGGGCATGTCGGTGCTGCTGTTCGACTACCGGGGATACGGGGACAACCCTGGGCGCCCCTCGGAGCAGGGCCTGCTCGCCGATGCGCGGGCTGCCCGCGACTACCTGCTGGGCCGGCCCGACGTGGACCCGGAGCGGCTCGTGTACTTCGGCGAGTCCCTCGGCGCCGCGGTGGCGGTGGCCCTGGCAACGGGGGGCCGTACAGGGGAAGCCCACCCGCCCGCGGCGTTGGTGCTGCGGTCGCCGTTCACGAGCCTCAGCGACATCGGGCAGTTGCACTACCCGTACTTGCCGGTCCGGCTGCTGTTGTGGGACCGCTTCGCGACCTCCGGGCGCATCGCCCGCGCGGGCGCGCCGGTGCTGGTCGTCGCCGGCGACCGCGACCGCATCATTCCCGCCTCCTTCAGCCGGCGGGTCTACGAGGCGGCCAGCGAGCCCAAGCGCTTCGTGCTCATCCCGGGGGCGGGCCACAACGACGAGAGCCTGCTCGCAGGCAGCCGCCTGCTGCAGGAGGTCGTCGCGTTCGTGCGCGAAAGCGCGCGGCGGGGATGGGCTTGAGCCCTGGGCAGGACTGCCAGCCCATCCGCCGCGCTGGGTGGTGCGAGGCTAGGACCCCGTTTCGCTCTGGCCCTCAAGCAGCGAGCGCACTTCGCTGGCACGGTAGCGCCGGTGTCCGCCCAGAGTGCGAATCGACGACAGCTTCCCGGACTTCGCCCACCGGGTGACCGTCTTGGGGTCGACCCGGAACAGCTTGGCGACCTCCGATGGGGTCAGCAGCTCGTCGTTGTTGCCGGTGACGTTCACGAGCGTTCCGATCTTGGCCATACTGGTCCCGCCTTCCATGTCCTGACCCCTCGATCTTCGATCGATGCGGGGCTTTCGGGTGCTTCGTGCGGAAAGGATACCCCCTGAAGCGGGGAGCGGGAATACCCTCTCGGTGTGATTTTTACCATAGCTCGACAGGGCTAGGTGCTCGCCACCCATAGGTGCGCACCGGAACGTACGGAGGATGCAGCCCAGAGTGGCCGGGTAAACGGGAGAAACCCTACTCTACCCCCAGAAGTGGGACCGGTGACCACGCCGACCGACGTGGTTCCACCCCCGTCGGGCCAGACAGGAGCGGCACGATGAAGGGACCCTTCAGCCTGCTCGCCGGTCACGAACAGGTCGTCTACGGCAGCGACCCGCTCAGCGGCCTGCGCTGCATCGTGGCGATCTACTCCACGGCGCTGGGCCCCGCGTTGGGCGGCACGCGCTTCTACCCTTACCCCACCGAGGAGGCCGCCCTCGTCGACGTGCTGCGGCTGAGCAAAGCCATGGCCTACAAGGCCGCCTGCGCCGGACTCGACCTGGGCGGCGGCAAGGCCGTCATCCTCGGCGATCCCGGCCACGACAAGAGCGAGTCGCTGCTGCGGGCCTACGGCCGGGTGGTGGAGTCGCTGGGTGGACGTTACGTCACCGCCTGCGATATCGGAACGTACCCCGCGGACCTCACGGTGGTCCGGCGGGAGACCCGCTGGGCCACCGGCGGGGAACACGCAGAAGGCGGCTCGGGCGACTCGGGTGTCCTCACCGCCTACGGGACGTACGTGGGGATGAAGGCCTGCGTCGAACGGGTGTTCGGCAGCGACGCCCCTGGCATCCGCCACGTCGCCATCCAGGGCGTCGGCAAGGTGGGGCGCCGGCTGGCCGCCCACCTGCGCGAGGACGGGGCGCGATTGACGGTCGCCGACGTCGACGAGGGGGCGACCGCCTGGTGCGCCGAGCACCTGGGTGCCGAGGTGGTCCCCCCCGACAAGATCCACGCGGTCGATGCCGACGTGTTCAGCCCCAACGCCCTGGGCGGGGTCATCGACGACGCCAACCTGCCCGAGCTGCAGTGCAAGATCGTCGCCGGCGGCGCGAACAACCAGCTGCTGGAGGACCGCCACGGCGAGGAGTTGGCCACAGCCGGGATCCTCTACGCGCCCGACTACGTCATCAACGCCGGCGGGCTCATCCAGGTCGCCGACGAGCTGCGCCCGGGCGGCTACCGGCCCGAGCGGGCCCGAGCCCGCGTCGACCGCATCGCCGACCGGCTGCGAGAGGTCTTCGCGGTGGCCGACGAGCGCGGCGTCGCAACCTCCAGGGCCGCCGACGCCGTCGCCGAGCAGCGCATGGCCGCGGTCGGGCGGCTGCGCGGCTTCTGGCTGCCTGACCGCGGGTAGCAGCGCCCGGCCGCGCGTCAGTCGGACAGCTCGGTCAGGGTCACGTCGAGGTGCTGCAGTCGGCCGCCGCGGAAGACGCCCACGGTTACCTGCCGGCCGATGCGCTCGCCGGTCATGAGCCGCTGGAGGTCACCGACGTCGTCGACGGGGGATCCGTCGACCTCCACCACGAGGTCCTCGGGCCGCAGCCCGGCGACCGCGGCGGGACTGCCGGCCACCACCGACAGGATCTCGACCCCCCTGGCGCGTCCGGTGGCCTGCGCCGCCCGCGGCGGCAGCGGGCGGGAGCCCCCGGCGATGCCCAGGTACGCCCGGCGTACCCGGCCCTCACGCATGAGCGCGGCCACGATCTGGCGGGTGGCCGGGTTGATCGGCACCGCCAGCCCCAGACCCTGGCCCAGGCCCGGACTCACCACCGCGGTGTTGATGCCGACCACCCGCCCCAGGCTGTCGGCCAGCGCGCCCCCGGAGTTGCCCGGGTGCAGCGCCGCGTCGGTCTGGATGACGTTCTCGACCAGCCGGGCGCTGCGCCGCGAGTGCGCCGCGAACGACCGGCCCAGCGCGCTGACCACCCCGGCGCTGACCGAATGCCGGTAGCCCAGGGGGCTGCCGATGGCGACCACGAGCTGGCCCACCCGCAGCCGGTCGGCGTCGCCCAGCGTCGCCGCCGGCACCTCGGGGTCGGGCGCCCGGATGACCGCCAGGTCCGATAGCGCGTCGGCGCCGATGAGCTCGAAGCCGAGCTCGCGGCCGTCGGCGAAGGTCGCCACGCCCCCGGACGATGTCCCCACGACGTGGGCCGACGTCAGCATGAACCCGTCGGGGGTGACGACCACGCCCGAGCCCGACCCCTGCTGGCGGCGGCCCCCGGGCACGGGGACCATGATCCGCAGGCTGGCCACCGACGGCAGGAGCCGCTCGGCGACGGCGATGACGACCTGGGAGTAGGCGTCGGCCGCCGCCGCCTCGGCCTGCTCGCCGTCGGGGGAAGGGACGGCCTGCGGCTGCGCCATCGCGGTCACACCGCTCCCTCTTCCCGGGTGGGCCCGAAGGTCACGCTGACGGCCAGCTCCTCGGTGCCGCGCACGACGGCCAACGCCAGCGAGTCACCGTCGGCCAGGCCGTCGAGGACCTCGTGCAGGTCGTCGGCGCTGGCCACCGCGCGACCGCCGGCTTCGACGATGAGGTCGCCTTGGCGCAGCCCGGCCCGGGCGGCCGGGCTGGCGTCCTCGACGACGCGCACCAGAAGCCCGTCGCGCTCGGGTAGCCCGACCGAACGGCGCAGCCGTCGGGCGAGCTGTGACGGGGCGAGCCCGACGCCCAACCGGGGCCGCGCCGGCGAGTCGCCGCGCGCCAGCGCCTCAACGCGGGCGCGCAGTTCGGCGTTGGCGGGGATGGCCAGGTAGAAGCCCTCACCGAGCCGGTTGGTGTTGACGCCCAGCAGCCGGCCGGTCGCGTCGACGACGGGGCCGCCCGACGATCCTCGCGCCAGCGGCGCGGTATGCTCGACGCTGCCGGTGATGCGCCGGCCTCGGGGTCCACGGAAGGCCCGCTGGGTGGCCGACACCAGCCCGAAGGTCACCCGCAGGCCCCGACCACCAGGGTTGGCGAGCGCGAACACCGCCGACCCCGTGGCGATGCCGTCGGGCGTCCACTCGATCGTAGGCGCGTCCGCGGTGTCGACGGCGACCACGGCGACGTCGCCGTCGACGTCGACCCCCGCCACCCGGCCGGTGGCCGTGCGCCCGTCGGCGAAGGTCACCGTCACCTCGTCGCCGCGGACGTTGTGGGCGTTGGTCAGCACCTGCCCGTCACTCACCACCACGCCGCTGCCGAGCCCCCATCCGGCACCGACACCCACGACCGCCGGACCGACGAGCTCTGCGACCCGTCCGATCGCCTGCTCCAGCTCCTCCAGCACGCTCATGGCCGCTCCCTTCTGTTCCCGGCTGAGCTACTTGTAGATTGCAAGTTACTAGCGGGATCGGTTCCGTGCAACCGGCTCTGGCCCGCCGTGGCCCTGGGCCGCCGTGCAACCGGCCCTGACCGGCCGTGGATTGAAGCTTTGACGACAGATTTGTCGCCAAGGCTCAACGGCGGCGCCTCGCGTCGCCGTGGCGTGCCGCCAGCACCTCACGCAGACGTCGGTCGCCCTCCAGCCGGACCGCGGTCCCTGCCCGCGCGGCTACGATCACGACCATGGCAACCACTCAGCCGTCGTCTCCGTTGGACGCCGCGCTCGCGCGCGTGGGCGACCGCTGGGCGCTGCTGCTCGTCGACGCGCTCATGGCAGGAGGGCGGCGCTTCAACGATCTGCAGGAGGATCTGCCGGGCATCGCCCCCAACGTTCTGTCCCAGCGCCTCAAACATCTCGAACGGGAGGGGGTCGTGGTCGCCAAGCCGTACTGCCGGCGGCCGCCGCGCTTCGTCTACGAGCTGACTGCGGCAGGCCGGGAGCTGGCCGGCGCCCTGCGGCTGCTCGCCCAGTGGGGCGCGGCCCGAGCCGAGGACGCCGAACCGCTGCGCCACACGGCTTGCGGCACGCCGATGGAGGCCCGCTGGTACTGCCCGACCTGCGCCCGTCCGGTCGCCGACGACCAGGCCGAGGAGTTGCGCTTCGCCTGAGCCGGCGGCCTCGTCAGCAGCGCCCGACGTCCGGGGCCAGGGCGGCCGCCCAGCGGCCCGCCGGCGGGCGGGGATCTGTCAGAGCCAGGGCGGCCGCCCAGCGGCCGTGGATGTTCTAGGTCGAGGCGAACTCGAACCAGACGACCTTGCCGTGGCTTGTCGTCTCGGCACTCCACCGGTTGGCGAGCGTCTCCACGGTGACAAGGCCCCTCCCGCTGGTTGCGTCCTGCTCGAGGGGGCGGCGGAGCGCGACCTGACCGGCGGTGCCCTACCCCTCGACGCCGGGCAGGCGCAGCGCGCCCGAGTCGTCGACCGCGCCGCAGACCCAGGCGTCGACGCTGCGGCCGCGCAGCACCTCGACGGCGCGCGCGCCGGCGGCGACGACCGCGATCATGCCCACGCCCATGTTGAACACCCGCCACATCTCCGCCTCGTCCACCGGGCCGCGGCGTTGCAGCAGCCGGAACACCTGCGGCACGTCGAAGGTGGCGGTGTCGACCGTGGCGCCGGTTCCGGCCGGCAGCACCCGCGGCAGGTTGCCGGGGATGCCCCCGCCGGTGACGTGGCAGAAGGCGTGCACCTCGCAGGCCGCGGCCAGCGCCAGGCAGTCGGGGGCGTAGATGCGGGTCGGCCGCAGCAGCGCCTCTCCCAGAGACTGCACCCGCAGCCCGTGGTCGTCGCCCAGGTCCAGCCCGGCGACCAGGCGGCGGGCCAGCGTGTAGCCGTTGGCGTGCAACCCGGTCGAGGCCAGCGCGACGAGCTGGTCGCCGGCGCGGACCCGGTGGGCGCCCAGCAGCCGGTCGCGCTCGACGACGCCGACGGCGAAGCCGGCCAGGTCGTAGGAGCCGGCGGGCAGCAGGCCGCGGTGCTCGGCGGTCTCCCCGCCCAGCAGAGCGCAGCCGGCGGCCGCACAGCCCGCGGCGATGCCCGCGACCACCTGCTCGACGTGGTCGGGGTCGAGGCGCTCGACCGCCAGGTAGTCCAGGAACAGCAGCGGCTCGGCGCCGCAGACCACGAGGTCGTCCACGACCATCGCGACGAGGTCGATGCCGATGGTGTCGTGACGGCCCAGCCGGCGGGCGAGCTCCAGCTTCGTGCCTACGCCGTCGGTGGCGGCGGCGAGCAGCGGCTGGCGCCAGCGGGCGCTGTCCAGCGCGAACAGGCCCGCGAACCCGCCGACGGCGCCGAGCACCTCTGGCCGTGCGGGGCGCGCGGCGTGGGGTTTGATGCGCTCGACGACGGCGTCGGCGGCGGCCAGGTCGACGCCGGCCGCCGCGTAGGTGCTCGCAGGCCCGGCGCGCCGCGGTGCGCTCACGCCCGGGAGCGGACGGCCGGCGCCGCGGCGTCACCCTCGGCGGGGTGGTCTGGCAGCGGGATGGGGTAGCGGCCGTCGAAGCAGGCCCGGCACAGCGTCGACTTGTCGCGCCGGGAGGCGGCCACCAGGGCGTCCAGCGACAGGTAGGCCAGCGAGTCGGCCCCCACGAAGTCGCGGACCTGCTCGATGGACAGGTCCGAGGCCGCCAACTCCGCACGGGTGGCCATGTCGATGCCGTAGAAGCAGGGGTGGCGGACCGGCGGTGAGGTGATGCGCAGGTGGACCTCCGCCGCGCCGGAGTCGCGCAGCATGGCCACCAGCTGCCGGGCGGTGTTGCCCCGCACGATGGAGTCGTCGACGACGACCAGGCGCCGGCCGGCCAGCACGTCGGGCAGCGGGTTGAGTTTGAGGCGGATGCCCAGCTGGCGCAGCGACGGCGAGGGCTGGATGAAGGTCCGTCCGACGTAGCGGTTCTTGACCAGCCCCTCGGCGTAGGGGATGCCCGAGGCTTCGGCGTAGCCTCCGGCGGCGGGAGTGCCCGAGTCGGGCACGGGGATGACGAGGTCGGCGTCGACCGGGGCTTCTCCGGCCAGCAGCGCGCCCATGCGCCGGCGGGCGGCGTAGACGCTCGTCTCGGCGGTGCGGTGGTCGGGGCGGGCCAGGTAGACGTACTCGAACACGCAGAAGTGGGGCGTGGCGTCGGCGAAGCGCCGCGACCGCAGTCCCTGCTCGTCGACGGCGACCACCTCGCCGGGTTGCACCTCGCGCAGCAGGTGGGCGCCGAGGATGTCCAGCCCACTGGTCTCCGAGGCGAGCACGTAGCCGCCGCGGGGCAGCCGGCCGACGACGAGAGGACGGACGCCGTGGGGGTCGCGGACGCCAAACAGCGTGGTCTCGTCCATGACGACCAACGAATAGGCGCCGCGCAGCCGGCGGCAGGTGCGCACGATGGCCTCTTCCAGCGACACGTCGGCGTCGGCGGCCAGCAGGTCGGCCAGCAGCTCCGAGTCGCTCGTGCACGCGTCGGCGGGGGCGCCCCGCCCCCGGGCAAGGTCGGTGGTGTTGGTGAGGTTGCCGTTGTGGCCCAACGCGATGCCGCTGCCGGCGGGCGTGACCTTGAAGGCTGGCTGGGCGTTGTCCCAGGTCGACGCCCCGGTGGTGGAGTAGCGCACGTGGCCGATGCCCAGGTGACCGTCGAGTCCGGCCAGACGCGCCTCGCTGAAGACCTGGTTGACCAGGCCCATCTCCTTGGTGACCAGGACGTGGTGCCCGTCGGACACCGCGATGCCCGCCGACTCCTGGCCCCGGTGCTGCAACGCGTACAGGCCGTAGTAGCAGAGCCGAGCGACGTCCTCTTCGCGGGCGTACACACCGAGCACGCCGCACTCGTCGCGCGCTCCGGTCGGTTGGGGGGCCTCCAGCATGCGCAGACCGCCGTGACGACGTCAGGGGAAGACCACCCCGAGTCTACCGGGCCGCCGGCCGCGCAGCCCGCAGGCGGGGCGACGCCGCCGCGGTCCGTCTGGCATCTGGGCACCTCATTGCGAAGGGATGCATTGATGGTGGCCAGCCAGCTCTCGGACGAATGCCTACGGCTGCTGCGAGGCCGCGCCGCCGACCTCATGCGCGATGGGGGTGCGCGGTCCGCCGCCGTGGCGCTCCTGGCGTTGACCACCCACCGGTGGGAGCCGTTGATGAGCTGCCCGGATGCGGGTTCGGCGCGCGGGACCGCGCGAGCGCGGGGAAGGCGCTGGTTGCAGGGCGTCCGTGGCATCACCACCGCTGCGTGGGCACTGCCCGGCGCCGAAGGTGGTGGACAACGGGCTCGCGTTGCCCGGTCAGCTGACCGCCTCCACGAGCTCGTTGGCGGCCGCGGCGATCCGCTCGGGGTGGTCCTCGGGCACGAAGTGCTTGCCACCTTCGATGCGGCGCAGCTCGGTACCCAGATCCCAGGCGAGGCGTTCGCCGTAGTGGACCTTCTGGAAGGGGTCGGCGGCACCCCATACCACCCGCGCCGGCAGGTCCAGGCGCGGCATCTCGTCCTCGATCGCGAGCGTGTCGCGCACGTCCAGCGAGCGCACCTGGTGGGCGAGCGCACGGGCCGCCCCGTGGCGGGCGTAGGGGCGCCAGTGCACGTCGAGCGCTTCCTTGGCCTGCTGGGTGGTGTCGTGGCCGCGGTACATCAGCGCCGCCAGCATCGGCTTGACGGCCGCGTCGGGCAGGCGCCGGGTCAGCGGCGCGGAGGCACGCAGGGCCCTCACGCTGGCGATGGGCCAGGAGTCGTAGGCGATCGCGTTGGTCAACAGCAGGCCGGCGCAGCCCGAGCGTCGGCGCACCGCGGCGATCTGGGCGACGCCGCCGCCGAGGTCGTGACCGGCCAGCACGGCGCTGTCGATGCCGAGCTCGTCGAGCCAGGCCAGCAGGTAGTCGGCCTGACGGCGCACGGAGAGGTCGCGGTCCCGGCCGGCGGGGATGCTGTCGCCGTAGCCGACCATCTCCCACGCCAGGCAGCGGGCGCCCTCGACTCGGGGGACGACGTGGCGCCACAGCGCCGGACCGGTCGGGATGCCGTGCACGAACACCACCGGGAAGCCGTCTCCGTGCTCCTGCCAGCGCATCGGCACGCCACGGACGGTCGCCTGTCGCGTCTCCACGGTGCTCCTCCTCTGGTCACGACCGCTGCGGCCGCGGCGATCCTAGACACGTCGACGATCCGTCAGGTCACGGTGCGGCGTCGCCGCAGGAGGGCGCCCGCGAGCCCGGCAAGACCCGCCGCGGCGCCCAGCGCGACGCGGTTGGCCCGCAGCAGGCCGGCGACCCCAACGGGCTGGCCGTCTGCCGGGGCGGCCTCGCCCAGGAACGCCATGCGCAGCAGCTCGTGGGTGTGCAGGGCGCGCACGTCGCTGAGCTGGCGCAGCTGCTCGCGGCAGCTGAAGCCGCTGGTGACCACCAGGGCGCCCTCGGCGGCGGCGGTCCGCGCCGCGGGCAGCAGCACCCGCTCGGCGCAGGCCACCGACACGTCGTAGTGGTCCTTCTCGAAGCCGAACGACCCGGCCATGCCGCAGCAGCCCGAGTCCAGCAGCTGGCAGTCGAGTCCGAGGCGGTCGAACACGGCCAGGTCGGCGTCCATGCCGATGATCGACGACTGGTGGCAGTGGCCGTGGACCACGGCCTTGCGTTCCAGCGCGGGCCAGTCGATCTCGTCGGCGCGGTCGGCGAGGAACTCGGTGAGCATGAACGCCTGGCGCTGCAGGCGCCGGGCGTCCCCGTCGTGGGGCAGCAGGTTGACCAGCTCGTCGCGGAACACCACCAGGCAGCTGGGCTCCATGCCGACCAGGGGGACGCCGGCGGCGATGTCGGCGCGCAGCGCCTGCAGGATCTGGCGCAGCTGGCGGCGGGCCAGGGTCAGCATGCCGTAGTCGTACAGCGGTCGCCCGCAGCACAGCGTCCGCGGGGGCAGGTCGACCCGGTAGCCGCAGGCCTCCAGCACCTCGACGGTGGCCTTGGCGACCTCGGGGTGGAAGTGGTTGTTGAAGGTGTCGGGCCACAGCAGGACCCGCGGCCGGTCGGTGTTGCGGGACTCGCGGCGGGCGAACCACTGGGTGAAGGTCTCCCGGGCGAAGCGCGGCACCTGGCGCTGCCCGGCCACGCCGCCCAGGCGCTTGACCACCTCGCCCAGCAGGGGGGCGCCGGAGACGAGGTTGGCCAGGTCGGGCATGCGCGCGGCGGCCCGCGCGGCCCAGTGGATCAGCCCCATGGCGTAGGCGCTGCGGGGCCGCAGCCGGCCCTGGTAGTGGTGTGACAGGAACTCGGCCTTGTAGGTGGCCATGTCGACGCCGACCGGGCAGTCGCGCTTGCAGCCCTTGCAGGCCAGGCACAGGTCGAGTGCGTCGCGGACCGCGTCGCTGCGCCAGCCCCGGTCGACCGGCGAATCGCCCTGGAGCATCTCGAACAGCAGCCGGGCCCGCCCGCGGGTGGAATGTTCCTCCTCCAGGGTCACCATGTAGCTGGGGCACATCGTCCCGCCGTCGGTGCGCCGGCACTTGCCCACCCCGACGCAGCGCAGCGTCGCGCGCGCGAAGTCGCCGTCGTCCTGTGGGTAGGCGAAGTGTGTCGCCGGCTTGGCCGGCGCGTAGCCCGTGCCGAGCTTGAGGTGTTGGTCGAGGCGGTAGGGGGCGACGACCTTGCCGGGGTTCATCTTGTTGTCGGGATCCCACAGCGCCTTGAACTGTGCGAACGCGTCGACCAGCTCGGGGCCGAACATCTTCGCCAGCAGCTCGGCGCGGGCCTGGCCGTCGCCGTGCTCACCCGACAGCGAGCCCCCGTAGGTCACCACCAGATCGGCGGCCTCGTCGACGAACGCCCGGTAGCGACGCAGACCGTCGGCGGTGCCCAGCTCGAAGTCGATACGCACGTGGATGCAGCCGTCGCCGAAGTGGCCGTACAAAGCGCAGTCGTAGCCGTAGCGGTCCAGCAGGCCCCGCAGACCCCGCAGGTAGTCGCCGACGCGGTCGGGGGGGACGGCGGAGTCCTCCCACCCGGGCCAGCTGTCGCGCTCGCCGGGCACCCGTGCGGTGGCGCCCAGTCCCGACTCGCGGATCGACCAGATGTGCGCCTCCTCGTGGGGGTCGTCGAACAGCTTCATCGCGGGAGGATCGTGGCGCCTGCCCAGCTCCTCCATCAGCGCCCGGGCCTTCTCGTCGGCTTCCTCGGCGTGGGCGCCGGCGAACTCCACCAGCAGCCACCCGCCGCCTTCGGGCAGCATCCGGCGGTCCGCGGGGTGCATGCGCTTCTTCTCCATGTAGCCCACGAGGACGTCGTCGATGCCCTCCAGCCCCACCGGCCCGTGTCGGAGGATGTCGGGAACGTGGTCGCCGGCGTGGAACACGTCGGGGTAGCCCAGCACGAGCAGCGCTCTCGCCGGAGGGCTGTCGACCAGCCGGACGGTGGCCTCGAGCACGGTCACGCAGGTGCCCTCGGTGCCGACCAGCGCCCGGGCGACGTGGAAGCCCCGCTCGGGCAGCAGCTCGTCGAGGTTGTAGCCCGACACCCGCCGGGGGATGTGGGGGAAACGCTCGCGGATCAGGTCGGCGTAGCGGTCGCGCAGGTCGCGCAGCCGGCGGTACAGGTCGCCGCGGCGGCCTCCGGCGGTGACGATCGCCGCCAGCTCGTCGGGGCTGGTCGGCCCCACCCGCATCCGGGTGCCGTCGTAGCAGACGACGTCGAGCTCCTCGACGTTGTCGGCGGTGCGCCCGGCCGTCACCGAGTGCACGCCGCAGGCGTTGTTGCCGATCATGCCTCCCAGCGTGCAGTGGTTGTGGGTGGCCGGGTCGGGCCCGAAGGTGAGCCCGTGGCGCTCGGCGGCGTCCCGCAGGTCGTCGAGGACGACACCGGGCTGCACCCGAGCGCGCCTGCGCTCGGGGTCGAGCTCGATGATCCCGCGCAGGTACTTGGAGCCGTCGATCACGACGGCGGCGTTCGTGGCCTGCCCGGCCAGGCTGGTGCCGCCGCCGCGGTGCACGATGGGGGCGCCGTGGCGCCGGCAGGCCGCGACCGCGGCGACGACGTCGTTGTTGCCTCTGGGCAGCACGACGCCGATGGGGATCTGGCGGTAGTTGGACGCGTCCGTCGAGTAGGCGCCGCGGCTGCCCCGGTCGAAGCGCACCTCGCCGACGACCGCGGCGCGCAGGTCAGCGGCGAGCGCACCGACGTCGACACCGGAGATGGCGGCCCTGGCCGGGGACCGGGCAGGGGTGTGCCCGGCCACAGGACTCACCGCCCGCGGTGGGGCAGGAGCTCCTCGACCTTGCCTCTGAAGCCGTGCTTGACCACCTGCTTGGCGTTGGGATCGCCCTTCAACAGCGCCTTCATCAGCGACATGGCCTGGTCGAACTCGACGTGCGGCGGCAGCGGCGGGACCGACGGGTCGGTGACGGCATCGATCACCACCGGGCGGTCGGCCGCCAGCGCCTGGTCCCAGGCCGGCGCGATCTGCTGGGGCTTGTCGACGAGGATGCCCCGCAGCCCCAGCAGCTCGGCGTAGCGGGCGTAGGGGAAGTCGGGCAGGTCCTGGGTGGGCGCGAACTTGGGGATGTCGGCCATGGCTCGCATCTCCCAGGTGACCTGGTTGAGGTCGTTGTTGTGCAGCACCAGCACGATCAGGCGCGGGTCGTCCCACTGCTGCCAGTACCTGGCGATGGTGATGAGCTCGCCGTTGCCGTTCATCTGCATCGCGCCGTCACCCACCAGGGCGATCGCGACCCGGTCGGGGTGGGTGAACTTCGCGGCGATCGCATAGGGCACCCCCGAGCCCATCGTGGCCAGCGTGCCCGACAGTGACGCGCGCATCCCGCGACGCAGCTTGAGGTCGCGCGCGTACCAGTTGGCCGCCGTCCCCGAGTCCGACGTGACGATGCAGCCGTCGGGCAGCCTGGGCGACAGTTCCCAGAACACCCGCTGGGGGTTGACCGGGTCGGCGTCGGACATGGCCCGGGCCTGGACGACCTGCCACCACTCGCGCACGTCGGCCTCGACCTTGTCGCGCCAGGCGCGGTCGGCCTTGCGCCGCAGCTTCGGCAGCAGCGCCCTCAGGGTCGCGCGGCTGTCGCCGACGAGGTTGACCTCCATGGGGTAGCGCAGTCCGATCAGCCGCCCGTCGATGTCGATCTGCACCCCGCGGGCCTGCCCGTACTCGGGCAGGAACTGGCTGTAGGGCAGGCTGGAGCCGACCATGAGCAGCGTGTCGCAGCCCATCATGAGCTCGTAGCTGGGGCGGGTGCCCAGCAGGCCGATGGCGCCGGTGACGTTCGGCAGGTCGTCGGCGACGACGTCCTTGCCCAACAGCGCCTTGGCGACTCCCGCCCCGAGGAGGTCGGCGGCCTCGAGCACCTCGCCGGCCGCGGCGCGCGCGCCCTGGCCGACGAGGATCGCCACCCGCTGGCCGGCGTTGAGCACCTCGGCGGCGCGCTCGACCTCCGCCGGCGGCGGGACGATCTCGGGCGCGACGTAGCCCAGGCTGCCCGGGACCATCTTGAAGGCGTGCTCGGGCGGCTCGTAGGGCTCCTCCTGCAGGTCGGCGGGGACGATGACGCAGGCAACCGAGCGCGCCGTCTTGGCCGCCCGGAAGGCCCGGTCGAGGACCGCCGGGATCTGCTCGGCCACGGTGACCATGGTGATGTAGTCGCTGGCCACGTCCTTGAACAGCGAGACGAGGTCCACCTCCTGCTGGTAGGCGCCGCCGAGCGCGGTGCGGGCCTGCTGGCCGACCACGGCGACCACCGGCTGGTGGTCCAGCTTCGCGTCGTACAGGCCGTTGAGCAGGTGGATGGCCCCGGGCCCCGACGTGGCCATGCACACACCGACGTCGCCGGTCCACTTGGCGTGCGCCGTGGCCATGAACGCCGCCATCTCCTCGTGGCGGGCCTGGACGAACGGTGGGTCGTTGCCGGTGCGGCTGAGCGCGGCCAGGATCCCGTTGATGCCGTCCCCCGGGTAGCCGTAGATGCGCGTGACGTCCCAGTCCTTGAGGCGCGCCACGATGCGGTCGGCGACGGTCGGGGCCATCGAGGGTCCTTCCTGGCTACTGGTCGACGGGGAACGCGACCGTCGACAGCAGGGCGTTCTCGGCCTGGCGAGAGTCCAGCCGGGTGTGCTGCACCACGATCGGCACGTCGGACTCCACCACGCTGGCGTAGTCGGTGTCGAGGGGGATCGGCGCGGGGTCGTCGAGCTCGTTGAAGCGCAGGTGCCTGGTGCGCCGGGCCGGCACGGTCAGGCGGTAGGGACCGGCGGGCTCGCGATCGGCGAAGAACACGGTGATCCGCACGTGGGCGTCGCGGTCGGAGACGTTGAGCAGGCACACGGTCTCGTGGCTGGTCATCTGCGGCCGGGGCCCACTGCTCGACGACGGGATGTAGCCCTCGGCGATGGCCCAGCGGCGGCGACCGACCGGCTCCACCGGGCTATCCTCTGGACCTTCGGCCCGGCGCGGCCCCGGTCACGACCACCACCCCGCGGCTGCCCATACCTGCGGCCTAACCGATGCGCAGACTGTCGAAACCGTCTTCGGCACAGTTCCGGGGACCGCCCGCCGGCTGCCCGGGAGTCCACCGGTGGCATCGTGATGCTAAGGTCCGCGCATGCGTACGACTGTGAACCTGCACGAGGACGTGGCCGCGGCGGTCGACAGGCTGCGGCGCGAGCGCGACCTGGGCGTGAGCGAAGCCGTCAACGAGCTGATCCGCGCCGGCCTGCGGGCCCGCCCGGCGCGCCGTGAGTTCCAGCAGCGCTCCCACCCGATGGGTCTGCGTATCGACGTCAGCAACGTGGCGGAGTCCCTCGAGTTACTCGATGGGCCGCAGGCGCGCTGATGCTGGTCGACGCCAACGTGCTCCTGTTCGCCGTCGATGAGCGAAGTCGCTTCCACGAGGTGGCGCGCGACTGGTTGGTCCAGCAGCTGAACGGCCCCCGACGGATCGGGCTGCCGTGGCCGTCTCTCATGGCGTTCCTCCGCATCAGCACCCATCCGCGCGCCGCTGAGCGCCCGCTGACGCCGGACGAGGCGTGGCAGCATGTATCGGACTGGCTCGCCTGCGACGCCGCATGGGTGCCGACACCGACGCGCCGCCACGCCGACGTGCTGGGCTCGCTCGTCAGCACCCACCAGTTGCGCGGCAACCTCATGGCGGACGCGGCGCTGGCCATCGAGCACGGCCTCACGGTCGTCTCCGCCGATACCGACTTCGCGCGCTTCGCCGAAATCCGCTGGCAGAACCCCGTGGCGCCCCAGCGCTAGGGCTGGCGGCGAGCGCGGCCGTCGCTCACGCACGGCCCGGGCTGGGCTGGCAGCATTGGCCGCTGGCCATCCAAGGCGACGGCGAGGAGGGCGGCGTGAGCCAACGGCTGGAGGACTACGCCTTCGTGGGCGACACCGAGACGGTCGCCCTCGTGTGCAGGTCCGGCTCGGTGGACTGGCTGTGCCTGCCGCGCTTCGACTCGGGCGCCTGCTTCGCGGCGCTGCTTGGTGACCGGTCCCACGGCCGTTGGCTGCTGGCGCCCGCGGGCAGGGTGCGGGCGGTGCGCCGGCGCTACCGGCCGGGGACGCTCGTGCTGGAGACCGAGTTCGACGCCGACGGCGGCACGGTGCGGATCGTGGATGCGATGCCGCCGCGTGACCTGCAGCGCGGCGCCCAACACGACCTGGTCCGCGTGGTGGAGGGCGTCCGCGGCCGGGTGGCCATGCGCATGGAGCTGGTGGTGCGCTTCGACTACGGCTGGGTGGTGCCGTGGGTGCAGCGCCAGGATGGCCGCTTGGGCTTCGTGGCCGGCCCTGACGCCCTGGTCCTCGCGACTCCCGTGCAGACCCGCGGCAAGGACCAGACCACCGTGGCCGAGTTCGCCGTAGGCGAGGGCGACCGCGTGCCGTTCGTGCTCGCCTGGCACCCGTCGCACGAGCCGGCGGCCGAGCCCGTCGACGCGGAGACCGCGGTCGATGCCACCACCGACTGGTGGCAGCAGTGGTCCCAGCAGCTGCGCTACGACGGTGAGTGGAAGCAGGCGGTGGACCGGTCGCTGATCACGCTCAAGGCTCTGACGTACTCGCCCACCGGCGGGATCGTGGCCGCGCCGACCACGTCGCTGCCCGAGCGGCTGGGCGGGGTGCGCAACTGGGACTACCGCTACGTGTGGCTGCGCGACGCCACGTTCACGCTGTTGGCCCTGCTGCTGGGGGGCTGCCGCCGCGAGGCGGTCGCGTGGCGCGACTGGCTGCTGCGCGCCGTCGCCGGCGACCCCGCCAGGCTGCAGATCCTGTACGGCCCGGCGGGGGAGCGGCGGCTGACCGAGCTGGAGCTGCCGTGGCTACCCGGCTACGAGGCGTCCGCGCCGGTGCGCATCGGCAACGACGCCTGCGCGCAGGTCCAGCTGGACGTCTACGGCGAGGTGATGGACGCCATGCACGCCACCCGCCGCGGCGGCATCGAGCCTGACGAGGCCGCCTGGGCACTGCAGCGGGCCCTGCTGGAGTTCCTGGAATCCAACTGGCAGGTACCCGACCACGGCCTCTGGGAGGTGCGCGGGCCTCGCCGCCAGTTCACCCACTCCAAGGTCATGTCCTGGGTGGCCTTCGACCGGGCGGTCAAAGCGGTCGAGCAGTCGGGGCTGGACGGGCCGGTACAGCGCTGGCGCCGGCAGCGCGACGACGTGCGCGCCGACGTGCTGGCCAACGGCTTCGACCCCGACCGCAACACGTTCACCCGCGCGTACGGCTCACCCGAGGTGGACGCCAGCCTGCTGCTCATCCCCCGGGTGGGGTTCCTGCCACCCCAGGACGAGCGAGTGGTCGGAACGGTGGAGGCGGTCCTGCGCGAGCTGTCGGGCGACGAGACGCTCGTGTGGCGCTACCGCAGCGACATCGAGCAGGCCGACGGCCTCCCGCCAGGGGAGGGCGCATTCCTGATGTGCTCGTTCTGGCTGGTGGACGCGCTGGCCCTCATCGGCCGCCTCCCGGCGGCGCGCGAGCGCTACGAGCGGCTGCTGGCCCTGCGCAACGACGTAGGCCTGCTGGCCGAGGAGTACGACCCGGTGGCGGGGCGGCTGCTGGGCAACTTTCCCCAGGCCTTCTCCCACATCGGCGTGGTCAACTCCGCCTGCAACCTCTCGGCGCCCGCCGGCCCGGTCCACGCCCGCGGCCACCCGGCTGACGACGCCCCCGGCCGGGGCTAGCCCGGGGTTAGCCTGGGCCAGCCCTCACCCCAACTCGATGCCGGGAGAGGGTGTACGCGGTCGCTGCAGGTCGTCACCTTCTGCGCGTGGCCGCGGCGCCCTCGAAGACGCCCAGCAGCACGACCGCCGTAGCGACGGCGACGACGAAGCCGAGCACGTTGAGCTCGAAGAGGTCGCCGGTCCCCAAAAGATTGGCGACGACCCCTCCGACCACGGAGCCGGCCAGTCCGATGAGCAGCGTGGCCAGCAGGCTGAGACCTTGCCGTCCTGGCCTGATAAGACGTGCCAGCGCGCCGATTATCAGACCCGCGACGATGAAGCCGATCACGGTCTGTATCCTCCCTCTCTTCCCCGGCCGACCTTCACAGCAAAGCCAACCATCCCGGGCGGCGTTGCACACACCTCGCCGGCACCGATCGCCTGGCCGCGCCGCCCCGACCACTCGATCAGGGGACGTTCAGGCTGGCGCGGCCCGGGTCCGTCCTGCGAGGCCCGCGATGTCGTGGCCGTGCAGTGCTACGGCGCCCGATAGGGGCCGTAGTCGTCGGGCCAGGCCCGGCGAGGACGGTCTGGAGGCGGGGGCGGCTCCTGGGGCTCCTCCGCTTCGTCCTCGGCCTCCGGCTGGTCGTACAGCGGCGGCGCGGGCATGCGCAGGCCCTTCTCCCCGGCCAGGTGCTGCTCGATGTCCGCCCGTTCCAGGCCGTGGTCCAAGACCAGATGGTCGCGCAGGTGGGACTTGTTGGCGAACCGCAGCTCGCAGCGGGGGCAGTGGTGGACGGGGGCCATGGCTCCTCCTCAGGCCGGCGGCTGGCTGGGCGTCGCCCGGCTTGCCACCGCCGTCATGCCCGCCTCGCAGGCGACTCATGCCGTTGGAGAGCGTCTGCACCTATCCGGTGCGGCGGCTACCGCCTGCTTCCAATCCCAAGGTCCTCGACGCCTCGTCGGCGACCGCCTCGTCGACCAGGACGTCGTAGCGGCTGGCTTGCATGCTCTCCACCGAGGAGAAGTCCCGGCGTCCCCGGGTGAGGGCGTGCGTGATCAATCCGAGCGCCGCGCCGATGACGGCGCCGAGCACAACGCCCCACAGCGCCAGCAACCAGCTGGCGACGAGCGGGTCCACCAGGCTGAACAGGCCGAAGATGAAGCCGAGCAGGGCTCCGACGAGCGCGCCGCTGCCGGCGCTGTCGGCCGCCGCGACCCCGTAGTTGCGCCGGCCGGTGATCTGCTCCACGAACTCGAGGTCCCGCCCGACGATCCGGACGTGCTGGACGGGGAAGCCCTCGTCCGACAGGTGGTCGACCGCGCGCTGGGCGTCGCGGTACCGCTCGTAGGTCGCGATCACCCGGTACGCGTGGCCGCTGAGGTGAGGGTCAGCCATTTGCTGTCACCTTTCGCCAGTTTCCTGCCTTCCAGGATCTCCAGCGGCGCGGGTGGGTACGTCGCGGAGGCGGCGTTTTCTCTGCGGCTGGCCGCAGCACCGGGACAAACCGGCCGCCGGCCTGGTCGTGGTCCATGTTTCGCCCTCACCACCGAACAGGTCGCCTCACGACACGACCTCGACCTTGATTGATGGTCCGTCCGGCAGGATCGTCACCGTGTCGAAGGAGGCCTCGGGCTGGCCCGCTTCCCCGGGCGCCGGCGCTGCGGTGCGACGGTGTGGGCGGGTCAGCGTCCGTAGCACGAAGCACATTGTGCTCACGACCTGCTTGGTGGTGGTGGGAGTTCGCCGCGCTGTTCCCGACCTGCTTTCTCTGTCAGGTGAAGGCGAAGAGCGGGGGGAGAACGGCGACGACGGTCGCTGCCCAGAGGGCGAAGATGGGGAGGTAGGAGGTCTGCCATCGCTCGAGGCGGTGGAAGGCGATCCGTCCCGTGAGAAACCGCATCGAAAGCCAGGCGGCCCCGGACAGGTTCACGAGCAGGACGAGGTTGAGGCCGAGCGCTGCCGCGCGGTTCGGAGTGAACCCGAGGTCACCGATCCGGGCCACCATCGCGCCGAGCACCATCACGTCGAGCACGAGGGCGCTCGCGACCGCGAGCAGTTGGACGCGGTCCATCAGCCCGGCCGGTCGGGACGGCTCCCGCGCCGACATCGCATAGAGGACGAGCCCCAGCACGACCACCAGGAGGGCGTCGAAGACGCCGAGCAGCTCGCGGTCGAACGCGCCGGCGAGGCCGGACACGGCGTAGGTGGCCGCAGCGACGGTCAGCATCACGGCGAACAGCGGGGTGAAGAGCATGGTGAGCACCGGCGCCATGTTCTCCACC
>DASZOD010000168.1:0-1647 GCA_035550935.1 Egibacteraceae bacterium
GCTCAAGCCGGTGGCCAGCGCTGCCGACAAAGCACCGGGCCGGCCTGTGGGAACCGGGGCACGCGGCCGAGGAAGGTGGGAGAGGTGGCCTCGCAGCGCGGTGACGTCATCCTGAACTGGCTGCTGAAGCTGGTGGTGGGACTCACCGTAGCCGGGGTCGTGCTGATCGACGCCGGTGCCATCGGGATCAACGCGCTGCAGTTGCAGGACGCCGCAGACCAGGCCGTCCACGCGGCGGTCACCAGCTGGCGGGCCGACCGGTCTTCAGACGACGCCCGCCGGGCGGTGCTCGACAGCATCGCCGAGCAGCCCGCTGTCGCCCTCCTGGAGCTCGCCGTCGGCGACGGGCGGGTGACGGTGACGGTGAGCAGGCCCGCACGCGTGCTCGTGGCGCATCGGATCGGCCCCCTGACGCGCTATGTGGAGCGCACGGTGTCCAAGACGAGCGCCCTGCCCGGTTGAGCCATCCGCGGGCCTGCCCACCGGATCGCGGCCCAGCGCCTGGACTACACTCGCAAGAGCGCCCGCGCTACGCCACGCAAGCACGGGGAGGGTCCAGCGCCGGTCCCGAGACACGTGTGGGCTCGCTCGGGAGGCTGGGGCGCCACGGGAGGCTGCAGGGTACGCATGACCGACCCGATCGACCAGGTCGAGACGCTCCCCGGGACAGACGCCGGCGCGGCGTCCGGCTCCGCGCCCGATCAGGTCACCGGGCCGCACCTGCTGGCAGGTCGCTACCGGCTCGAGGAGCGGATCGCCAGCGGCGGCATGGCGGCGGTGTGGCGGGCCCGCGACGAGGTGCTGGCCCGCACCGTCGCGGTCAAGATCCTGCACGACCACCTGGCGGCTGACGACGCCTTCCGTGAACGGTTCCGGCGGGAGGCTATCGCCGCGGCCAAGCTCACTCACGCCAACGTCGTGGGCCTCTACGACACCGGCCGGGACGGTCACTGGGTCTATCTCGTCATGGAGTTCGTCGACGGGGTCACCCTCAAAGACGTCATCAGTGACGTCGGCTGGCTCGAACCCGGCCAGGCCGCGGCCATCGGCGAGAAGGTGGCCCGAGCCCTCGCCTACGCCCACGACCGGGGGCTCGTGCACCGCGACGTGAAGCCGGCGAACATCCTCGTGGCCGGCGACGGGACGGTGAAGGTCGCCGACTTCGGCATCGCCAAGGCCGAGGAGGGCGAGGGCGACCTCACCCGGACCGGCATGGTCCTGGGAACCGCCGCGTACGTGTCGCCCGAGCAGGTGTTGACCCAGCCCGTCGACGGGCGCGCCGACCAGTACGCGCTGGCCTGCTGCCTCTACGAGGCGCTGACCGGCCAGCAGCCGTTCCGCGGCGAGTCCGCGCTGGCGACCGCGGCGCTGCGGCTTGAACGCGATCCGCCACCGCCGCGGTCGCTCCGGGTCGACATCCCCCGCGAGCTCGACGCGGTCGTCAGGCAAGCGATGGCCCGGTCGCCGGACCAGCGCTTCGAGTCCGCGGACACACTGGCCGACGCCCTGGCGGCGTTCGCCGACGCCGACGCCGACGGCCCCGCCGCGCTGTCGGGCCCCACGACCGCCGCGTTGCTTGCGGGCCTGCCGGCCGACCCATCGGACCCCGAGCGTCCCCCTGCCGACCCGGCCGCCCCCGCACCCGGC
>DASZOD010000169.1:0-13378 GCA_035550935.1 Egibacteraceae bacterium
CTACGTCGCCTCCCGCCTGGTCGCGCTGCGTGCGGTCGCCGGCGGGGTGGCCATCACCCAGGAACGCTCGGGGCTGGCCGCCCTGGGCGCCTGGGACGGCGAATGGTACGAGCAGGTCGCGATCCACGGCTACCCGCGCGCGGACCCGTACCGCGCGTCCGCCACGGTCGGCGACCGCCGCGAGGGGCGGCGCGGGCGGGCGGCGTCGCGGCGCCGCCGCTGCGGCCAGTCTGGGCGGCCACGCCACTCAGCGGTAGCCCGCGGCGCGCAGCGCGCCCAGCGGGTCGGGCAGGCCGAGCAGCGCCTCGGCGTCCTGGCAGCCGCGGCTGGGGCGCCGGCCGGCCAGCAGCTCGCGGCACACCTCGGCTTCGGCCCGGCGGGCGGCCAGCGCTGCTTCGGCGCGGCCGTTGGCCCGGTCCTGGTGCAGCAGGACGGCGTCGTGGGCGACCAGCGGCGCGATCCACAGCGGGTCGGCGCGGGCGAACTTCGCGTTGACCAGGATGAGGGGGCCCTCCACGTCGACCGGCCCCGGTGGACCCTCCAGCGTGAACGCCGTGGCGGTGGAGTCCACACCGGTCGCCTCGAAGGCCGCGAACCGCACCGTGCCACGGTGGGCGGCGAACCAATCCAGCGCCGCCTCGGTGGGCTCGCTCAGCGCGTCGGCCAACGCGGTGTTGCACAGCCCGGCCAGTCCCCGACGCAGCAGCGACCGGTCGGCGGCGGTCCCGGCGACGCGCACCCCCCGCAACAGCCGGCAGGCGTCCTCGTAGACCACCGGTTCGGCCCCGCCGATCTGGTGGGCGCCCACCGCGTTGGTGAACGGCCCCTGCGGCGGAGGGCGGCGTTCGGCGACGGGGACCTCCCGGGTGCCAAGCAGCGCGAACGCGCCGACCAGCGCGGCGACCGCCAGCGGGATCATCGCCAACGCGGTGAGCACGAACCAGCGCGGCAGCAGCGGGTCGTGCAGCTCCCCCACCGGCGTGTCGCGCCAGGGCTCGCGCGCCGGGGACGGCCCGAGCATCGATCGGGCTACCGCTGCACCCGGTAGGTGAAGCGCTCGATGACCGGGTTGGCCAGCAGCTTGTCGGCCATCTTGCTGATGCGCTCGTCCAGGTCGTCGCCGTCGGCGACGTCGAGTTCGATGTGCTTGCCGATGCGCACGCCCGACACGCCCTTGAAGCCCAACGCCGGCAGGGCCCGCTCCACGGCCTGGCCCTGGGGGTCGAGGATCTCGTCTTTGAGCATGACGTCGATGTGGACCCGCGGCACGGCTCTCAGCCCCAGTCGGCGAACGGCCGCCCGGTCAGCCGCTCGTAGGCGGTGACGTAGCGCTGGCGGGTGCGGGCGACGAGCTCGGCGGGCAGCTCCGGCCCAGGCGGGGTCTTGTCCCAGCCCGACGCCTCCAGCCAGTCACGCACGTACTGCTTGTCGTAGGACGGCTGCGAGCGACCCGGCTCGTAGCCGTCGGCGGGCCAGAAGCGCGACGAGTCCGGGGTGAGCACCTCGTCGACCAGGGTCAGCTCGCCGTCGACCAGCCCGAACTCGAACTTCGTGTCGGCCAGGATGATGCCGCGGTCGCGCGCGTAGTCGCGGGCGGCGCTGTACAGCCGTAGGGTGAGGTCGCGGACCCGCTCGGCCAGGTCGGCGCCGACGAGCCCGGCGGCCTGCTCGAAGCTGATGTTCTCGTCGTGGCCGTCGGTCGCCTTGGTCGAGGGGGTGAAGATCGGCTCGGGCAGCTGGTCGGACTCGCGCAGGCCCTGGGGCAAAGGCAGGCCGCAGACCCGCCCGCCCGCCAGGTACTCCTTCCAGCCCGAACCAGCCAGAAAGCCCCGGGCGACGCACTCGATCGGCAGGACCTCGGCGCGCCGGCACAACATCGCCCGGCCCCGCAGCTGCTCGCGGTGGGCGGCCAGCACCGGGGGGAACGCGTCGACGTCGGTGCTGATGCGGTGGTCGGCGACAGTCCCGGCCAGCAGGTCGAGCCAGAAGGCGGTCAGACCGGTCAGCACCTTGCCCTTGTCGGGGATGGGCGTAGGAAGCACGACGTCGAAGGCGCTGATGCGGTCGGTGGCCACGAGCAGGATGTGGCCGTCGACGGCGTACAGCTCGCGTACCTTGCCCGCGCCGATGCGCTCGACCCCCGCCAGGGAGGCCAGGTCGGTGGCACTCATAGGCGACAGGCTACGCACTGGGCACCCCCGGGTCGATCACCGCCGCCTGCGGTCGCGGTAGCCGCACCCATGGGCGGGTAGACAACGGGTCATGGCGAACGACAGACGTGTCCGCGTGCTCGTGTCCGGCGACGTCCAGGGCGTGTTCTTCCGCACCACCACCGAGGACCAGGCCCGTGAGCTCGGGGTGACCGGCTGGGTCAAGAACCGCGGCGACGGGCGGGTCGAAGCCGAGTTCCAGGGCCCGCCCGACGCGGTGGACCGGGCGGTCGACTTCTGCCGTCAGGGTCCGGGCCGGGCCCACGTCACCGACGTGGAGATCAGCGACATCGACCCCGTCGAGGGAGAGTCGGGCTTCCAGGTACGGTGAAGGTCGAGCTGGCCCGCCCAGACAAGGTGCTGTGGCCACAGGGCGGCTTCACGAAGGCCGACCTGTGGCGCTACGTCGAGCGGGTCGCCGACCGGCTGCTGTCCCAGGTCGCCGGCCGGCCCCTGACGCTCAAGCGCTTCCCCGACGGGCTCGACGGCGAGGGCTTCTTCCAGAAGAACCTGCCCGACCGCGCCCCCGACTGGCTGCCCCGGTTCCGGGTGTGGACGCCCTCGTCGCGGCGTCACGTCACCTACCTGGTGGCCGGCGACGTCGACCACCTGCGGTGGATGGCCGACCAGGCCGCCCTCGAGTTCCACCCGTGGTTCTCGCGCACCGACCGCCCGCAACGCCCCGACCTGCTGGTGTTCGACCTCGACCCGGCCGAGGGCATGGGCTCGGCAGTGCAGGCGGCCTGGTGGCTGAAGGCCATGCTGGACGAGGCCGGCCTGGCGTCGCTGGTCAAGACCAGCGGCAAGCGGGGACTGCATGTCTACGTCCCCATCGAGCGCCGCTACAGCTTCGACGAGGTCCGCGACTTCGGGCTGGCGGTGGCGCGTTGCTGCGCAGACCGCCACCCCGGCAAGCTGACCGTGGAGGTCCCCAAGGGGCAGCGCAAGGGCCGGCTGCTGGTGGACTGGACGCGCAACGGGCGGGCCCAGACGCTCGTCGCCGCATGGAGCCCGCGGGCGCACCCGGCCGCCACCGTGTCGATGCCCCTGGACTGGGACGAGGTCGGCTCCGCCCTGGATCCCACGGCGTTCACCCTCGACACGGCGCCCGGGCGGCCCGACGCCTGGGCCGACCCACCCCGCGCCCAGCGCATCGAGAAGGCCCGCCGGGCCCTGAGCGAGGCCGGCTACCCCAGCTGACACACGCCGCTAGGCTCGTCGTCCAGATCACGGGAGGCCTGACATGGCACGACGGCTGGTGGGCGTGGTGATGGGTAGCGCCTCGGACCTGCCGATCATGCGCGCGGCGGTCGAGGCGCTGGCGGAGTTCGACGTCGGCTGCGAGGTGCGGGTGCTGTCGGCGCACCGCACCCCCGACGACGCGTTGGGCTGGGCCCGCGGCGCGGCCGAGCGGGGCCTGCGGGTGCTGATCGCGGGGGCGGGCGGCGCCGCGCACCTGCCCGGCGTCCTGGCCGCGGTCACGTCGCTGCCGGTGGTCGGAGTGCCCATCGCGGCCACGAAGCTGGACGGCATGGACGCCCTGCTGGCCATCGCCCAGATGCCGTCGGGCGTGCCGGTGGCCACGGTCGCCGTCGACGGCGCCCGCAACGCCGGGCTGCTGGCGGTGCGCATCCTGGCCGCCGGCGACGACACGTTGCGCACCGAGGTGGACGCCTTCCGGGGCCGGCTGGCCGAGCGGGTCCGTGCCAGCGACGCCGAGCTGCGCGCCGAGTTCGGCGCCTGACCGTCAACCGGATGTTGGAATACTGGCGAGTCCTGTTCGTGCGTGGCGTCCTGCGGGCGGCGGGTGTCAGGCGTCGGCGGGCAGCAGGCGGAACGGGCGGCCGTCGGCGCCACGCAGCACCCGGAAGTGGCGCTGGTCGAGCGTCAGCAGGTCCCGGGTGTCGTGGCGCTCGGCCAGCACGACGATGGACGCATCCGTCAGCCCTACCCCCAAGCGGGGGTAGCGCTGCGTGATCCGCTGCGCGTGTCCGACATCGGCGGCGGTCATCGGCTCGAGTCGGTAGGCCCCCCACGCGACGTCCTCGCGAAGGCGTGCGGCGGCGTGTTCGCCAAGCCGGCGGGTCACAAGGTAGTCAAGCTCCGCGAGGGCGAACGGCGACAGCAGCAGCGGCCCGTCCGCAGCCTCGATGACGCCCCTGCAGGCTTGATGCTCGGCGGCGTTGGTGTCCAGCGCGGCGAACAGCCCGCTGGTGTCGAGCAGGATCACTGCTCGCCGAAGCCCTCCAGCGCCTCGTCGACACGGGAGGCGAGCGTCTGATCGTCGCTGGCACCCAGGCCCAGGCGCGGCTTGGGCCGGGTACGCCGTCGCAACAGCTCGGCGAGCGCCTCCCGGATGACGTCCGCCTCGGAGCGCTGTTCCATCTGGGCCACGCGCTCGAGCTCGGCCTTGAGTTCCTCGGGCAGGTACAGCGTTGTCTTCACCATGCCATACATCGTGCCACACAGGATATCGACGATGGTCCGGGCAAGTGCGCACCCTGCGGGCCCGGTCCAGCCGCTGCTCTGACCGCGGGCGGCGCGGGCCTCCCGGGCGGGCGTGGCGCGCCACCCCGGGGCTGTCGAATCGAGGACGCCAGGCGTCCTGGAGTCGACAAGCCCAGGGGAGGACGGCCGTCAGCCGGCGCTGCTCTGGCCGCGGGCGGCGCGGGCGTCGCGGCGGGCCTCGCGCAGCGGCTGGGGGGTGCGGGCGCGCCGCGCCGCGGCCAGCACGACCTCCACGGCGCTGTCGGCGTCGGTGCGCCAGGCGGCGTGCACCGCCAGCGGGCGCACCCCCGGCCGGGTGCGCAGCCAGTAGCCGACCAGTTCGCCGGCGGCGAGCAGAGGCGCGGCGGCGCCGCGGCGGTCGGCGGGCCAGGCGCCGGCCGCCACCAGCGGGCGGTCGGTGACCCCGACGGTGGGCACGTCCAGCACCGCGCCCAGGTGCAGGGCCAGCCCGGCCCGGCGGGGATGGTCCCGACCGGTGGCGTCGACCAGCGCCACGTCGGGCAGCGCCTCCAGCGCCGCCAGCGCAGCGGCGCGCAGCGGGCCTTCGCGCAGCGCCAGCAGCCCGGGGCGGTACGCGGCGCCGGCCGGCCCGGCCACGACGGCGGTGACGGCCCGCCGACCGGGACGTTTCACTGCCGCGCCGGCCCAGCCCGCATCGCCGGCCGCGCCGGGAGTGGGGGCGCCGCGGGCGAAGCAGACGTAGGACGCGCCGAGCACGACCCGGCCGGGAGGAGACCACGCCCGCGGCGGCGCCTCGGCCAGTTCGGCCTGCAACGCCACCAGGTCGGCCTCTTGCGTCGGCCAGGCGACGTCGACCATGCGTGCGGCGGACACGGCGGCTGCGCGACTGCGGCTGTCAGCGCCCGCCGGTGGGGTCAGCGCACGAAACGTTCCGCTGCGGACTGCTCTGGGCCGAACCACTCGCCGAGCATGGTGTACAGCTCGGCGAGCCTGGCTCTGGGCACGACGACGGTCACGGTGACGACGTCCTCTGCAGCGCTGCGCGGGGATCCAACGTCTTCTGTCATGAACGGCCTCCTCGCCAGGGGCGGACCCTACGATAGGACAAGCCATTCCCCCACCCAGGGGGCTCACTACACTTGCGGCCACGGTGACGTGTCCACGGTGCGGCGAGGAGAACCCGGAGCGGGCCGCGTTCTGCATGGCCTGCGGTCACCGGCTTCCGACCGGCCTGCCGCGGCCGCCCGAGGTGCGCAAGACCGTCACCGTGATCTTCTGCGACGTGGTCGGGTCCACCGCCCTCGGCGAGCGTCTGGACCCAGAGTCGCTGCGGCGGCTGATGGCACGCTACTTCCAGCGGATGAGCGCGGCGATCGAACGCCACGGCGGCACCGTCGAGAAGTTCGTCGGTGACGCGATCATGGCGGTGTTCGGCGTCCCCGTGGCCCATGAGGACGACGGGCTGCGAGCGGTGCGGGCCGCAGCCGACATGCGCTCGGAGCTCGAGCGGGTCAACAGCGAACTCCGGCGCACGTGGGACGTGTCCCTGGCCATGCGGGTGGGGGTGAACAGCGGCGAGGTGGTGGCCGGGCGCGACCCGGACGTGCAGACGCTGGTGACCGGTGACGCCGTCAACGTGGCGGCGCGACTGGAGCAGGCTGCCGGCCCGGGCGAGATCCTGCTCGGCCCGGCGACCTACCGGCTGGTGCGCGACGCCGTCACCGTCGAGCCGGTGGCGGCCCTGTCGCTCAAGGGAAAGCGACGACCGGTCGAGGCGGTGCGTCTGGTCGACGTCTCGCCGCACGGTCTGGGCCATGCGCGGCGTCTGGACGCGCCGATGGTGGGCCGGCGTCATGAGCTGGCGCTGCTGCGCTGGGCGTTCGAACGCGTCGCCCGGGAGGGCAGCTGCCACCTGGTGACGGTGCTCGGTCCGGCCGGGGTAGGCAAGTCCCGGCTCGTCGCCGAGGCGCTTGAGGACCTGCCTGACCGCGCAGTCACCCTGACGGGACGGTGCCCGCCCTACGGGGCGGGCATCACCTACTGGCCGGTCGCCGAGATCGTCCGGGAGGGCCTGGGCGCCGCCAACGGCGCGGAGCCCGAGCGCGTGCGCGACCGTCTCGCGTCCGCCCTGCGCGGCGAGCCGGACGCGGCGCTCATCGCGGCGCGCGTGGCGGAACTGGTCGGTCTCGATCAGCCCTCTGCCCCGGCAGACGAGACGGCATGGGCGGTGCGCAAGCTGCTGGAGAGCCTGGCACGACGACGGCCCGTCGTCGTCGTCGTCGACGACGTCCACTGGGCGCAGCCCATGTTCCTCGACCTCGCCGAACACATCGCGGACTGGTCGCGCGACAGCCCGATCCTGCTGGTGGCCGTCGGGCGTCCCGAGCTGCTCGAGCAGAGGCCCAACTGGGGCGGGGGCAAACTCAACGCGACGACGATGCTGCTGGAGCCACTCACGGACGACGAGTCGTCACTGCTGCTCGAGGAGCTGCTCGGCGCGCCGCTGCTCACCGCGGGAGCACAGGCCCACATTCTCCGCGCCGCCGAGGGCAACCCGCTGTTCCTCGAAGAGATGCTCGCGATGCTGATCGAAGAAGACCTGCTACGCCGGGAGGAGGAGCGCTGGATGCCCGCCGGTGACCTGTCGACGATCGCCATCCCCCCGACGGTCAACGCGCTGCTGGCCGCCCGGCTGGACCGGCTGCCGCCCGACGAGCGCAGGGTGCTCGAGCGTGCCGCGGTGGTCGGCCAGGTCTTCGACCGCAGGGCCGTGGAGGCGCTGTCGCCGGCGGGCGAGCGTGCGGCCGTGACCGCCCACCTGCGGGCGCTCGTGCGCAAGGAGCTGCTGCGAGCGGACCGCTCGCGGGGAGGACCCGACGACCGCTTCACCTATCGCCACCTGCTGATCCGCGACGCGGTGTACGAGGCCATACCCAAGGAGGAGCGCAGCGGGCTTCACGAGCGCTTCGCCGACTGGGTGGAGGCCTCCGCGGGCCCCCTTGACGTCGACAGGCAGGAGATCGCCGGCTACCACCTGGAGCGTGCGTACCGCTACCGGACCGAGCTGGGCGCGGTCGACGCCGCCGGCAGCGTGCTCGCCGGCAGGGCGGCCGAGCGGCTGGCGGCCGGCGGGCGACGGGCGCTGGCTCGTGGCGACATGCCGGCGGCGGTCAACCTGCTGTCCCGGTCGGTCTCGCTGCTGCCGCGCACGGATCCCGCGCGCCTCGCTCTGCTGCCCGATCTCGGTTTGGCGCTCGCCGAGACGTCCGAGCTGGAACGGGCCGACGCCGTGCTCAGCGAGGCGGTCGAGCTGGCCGGCGCTGCCGGCGACCGCCGCCAAGCGGCGCTCGCGGACCTCGGTCGGCTGCAGCTGCAGCCCTCGCTGAGCCCTCAGGGGTGGGCGGACGAAGCCGAGCGCAGGGCGCGGCGCGCGATCGACGTCTTCACCGAGGTGGGCGACCAGCGGGGCCTCGCGCGGGCGTGGGGGGTCCTCGCGGAGGTGTGCCACGTGCGATGCCAGGTCGCAGCGAGCGAGACGGCCCAGCAGCAGGCCATCGAGCATGCCAGGCAGGCGGGCGACGAGCGGGAGGAGGCGCGGCATCAGACGTTCTTCACCGGATCCGGCTTCTACGGGCCGGCACCCGTCGAGGAGGTCATCCGCCGTTGCGACCACACCCTGCGACGCTTTCCCGGCAACCGGACGGTGGAAGCCCGCACCCTGCGGGTGCTGGCGGGCTGCAAGGCGATGCAGGGCGCCTTCGACGAGGCCAGGCGGATCATCGGGCGCAGCCTGGGCATCTTCGCCGACCTCGGTCAGGCCTACTGGCTGGCCGCCAGCGCTGATGTCGCCGGCTTCATCGAGTGGCTCGCCGGCGACCTCGCCGCCGCAGAACGCGAATTGCGGCACTGCTGCGACGACCTGGAACGGATGGGGGAGAAGAGCTACCTGTCGACGGTGGGCGGGATGCTCGCGAGGGTGGTCGCCGCTCAGGGGCGTGACGAGGAGGCCTTGCGCCTCAGCCAGGTCAGCGAGGCTAGCGCGGCCGGCGACGACGTCGACTCCCAGGTCCGCTGGCGCTTGGCCCGGGCGCCGGTGCTGTCCCGCCGCGGAGACAGCGGGCAGGCCGAGCGCCTCGCGCGGGAGGCGGTGGAGCTGGTCGCCGGCACCGACGTCATCGACCTGCACGCCGACGCACTGGTGGAGCTGGCGGCGGTGCTGCGCCGTGCCGACCGGCCGGGTGAGGCCGTCGCCGCGCTGCGGGAAGCGGGCACGCTGTACCAGCGCAAGGGCAACGTCGTATCCGCCGGACGCGTCAAGGCCGCCCTGGCCGAGCTTGGAGGTTGACCCAGCCGCCCGGCCGAAGGAGCCGATCGTGCGCATCGAGTCGTCGGTCACGTCCGTGTCGTGGATCCCGTCGGAGGCCATCCCCGGCCCGACGAGGCTGCCTTTCGAACTCGGCGTGGGACACTACGACCTCCCGCCGCCCGACGTCATCGACGATCTGGAGGCGCTGCGAGCGGCGGACCGCTTCCGTTTCGCCAACGACCTGCGGGCATGGATCGAGGTCGCTGACGGCCAGGTCAGCAGCTACGGCCACGCCGGCCGGGGCCGCATCGGCTCGACGACGGTCCGGCTGGCGGGCAAGGCGGTGACCTTCGCTGCGGTTCCCTTCCCCGACCTGCGTCCGGCGCCCGAGGTCGGCGACGGGTGGGTCCGCTTCGTCCAGACCGTCGGCGGGAGAACGGGTGTGGCCATGCCCCGCCGGGTGAGCAGGCCCCCGTTCGTGCAATGGGCCGCGCCGACGGTGTGGACGACCCTGGCGCTGGTGCTGCACGCCGACGGCACGTCGCAGCACGAGCTGGTCGGGGCCAGCCCCTTCCCCCGCCACTGGGTCTACGACCGTGACGGCACGCTCGCCCACAAGAGCGGCCTCACCGACTTCAGGGCCTGGTCGCGCGAGTGCTTCGGGGACCACAGCCCGTGGGGACAGCACGACTCGCCGGCAGTCGTGACCGAGGCGGAGACCGCTCTGGAGCGCGAGCTGTCCGCACAGATCATGCGCGGCGCCAGGCCGAAGACGCGCAAGCTCAAGGCCGGCGACACCCTGATGGAGCAGGGCGAGCGGGGCAACGAGCTGTATCTCGTGCTCGACGGCGTGCTCGCCGTCGAGGTCGACGGCGAGGCCGTCGCCGAGGTCGGCCCGGGCGCGATCGTCGGCGAACGGGCGGTGCTGGAGGCAGGCCAGCGGACCGCCACCCTGCGTGCCGTCACCCCATGCCGAGCCGCCGTCGCCGCCGCCGAGCAACTCGACCGCGAGTCGTTGGCCCGGCTGGCCCAGGGGCACCGGCGGGAGCAGTAGGCCACGGACGCCGCTGTGGCGTCAGGGCGGTGCCCGCAGCAGCCGCCCGGCGGCCTCGCCGATGATGGCGCCGTAGGTCGGATAGGCGTACTCCACCGACGCCAGGGTTGCCACGTCGGCGCCCGCAGCCATCGCGGCCGCGACCGCCTGCACGACCTCGACCGCGCCCTCGCCGGCCGCATGCGCGCCCAGCAGCAGCGACCGCTGCCGGTTCGCGACCAGGGTGAGAAAGCCGGTGGTGCGGTTGTCGATGACCGCCCGCTCCAGCTCGCGGTAGGGGACGCTGGCGACGCGGCAGTCAGGCTCGCGCTGGCGGGCCTCGGCCGTGGTCAGGCCTACCCCGGCGATGTCGGGGTCGGTGAAGCCGCCCCACGGCAGCAGCGCATGGGAGACCCTGCGGCTGGGCCCGCGAACCGCGTTGGTGGCGGCGACCTCGGCCTCGAAGCGGGCTGCCTGCGCCAGCATCGGGCCGCCGTTCGCGTCGCCGGCGACGTAGATGTGGGCGACGTTGCTCTGCAGGTACGCGTCGACCGGGATGCGACCGTCGGCGACTACGACGCCGGCCGCGTCGAGCCCCAGCTCCGCGGCCGCGGCGGGCCAGCCGACGCAGGCCACCACGGTGTCGGCGTCCAGGACGTGCGCCCGGCCGTCCAGCCGGTAGGTCAAGCGCCGCCGCCCGTCCGCGGGCGCTGGCTCGATGCGCTCGACGCCGCCGATCCCGGTCTGCACGAGGATGCCCTGCTGCTCGAAGGCCTCCGACAGGCAAGCGGCGACGGCGGCGTCGGCGCCGGGCAGGATCCGCGGCCGCGCCTCCAGCAGCGCCACCTCGGCGCCGAACGCCCTGAACACCGTGGCGAGCTGGACACCCGTGTGCCCGCTGCCCACGATCGCGACCGTGCTCGGCAGGCGTTCCAGGTCGAGCACCTGCTCGGCGGTGACCGCGAGGGTGCCGCCGGGGACCGGCAGCCGCCCGGGCCTGCCGCCGACGCAGACGATGACTGCGCCGGCCGACAGGGTCCGGTCACTGCCGGCAAGGGTCACCCGGTGCGGGTCGACGAAGCGGGCTGCCCCTTCCAGGTAGAGGTCGACCCCCGCCGAGGCCAGAGCCTCGGCGGTGCGCTTGCTTGCCAGCACGTCCTCGGTGACCTGCCGTACGCGTGCGACCGTGCGCTCCCACACCAGCACCGGGTCGTCGACGGCGACGCCGTAGGCGCCCGCAGCGCGGACGTCGCGCATGAGCCTCGCGGTCTTGGCGAGCACCCGTGTCGGCACGCAGCCGGTGTTCACGCACATCCCGCCGACGCGGCCACGCTCGGCGACGGCGACACGGGCACCGAGCTCGGCGGCGTGCACGGCGGCGGCTATGCCGGCCGGGCCAGCGCCGAGGACCAGCACGTCGTAGCCGCCGGTGGACGGCGCCATGGCTGCGTCGCCCCTCACAGCGACTCGAGGCGCTCGCGGACGACGCCGTGGCGGCGCAGGAAGCGGCCGGGGTCGAAGGCTTCGTCGGGCAGGTCGACCCCCTCGGCCGCCAAGGTGGCGCGCAGCGGCTCGCCGCTGTCCCAGCTGCGCATGGCGGCGGCCTGCACCAGCTTGTAGGCGTCGTCGCGGGCCATGCCGGACTCGACGAGCGCCAGCAGTGCCTGCGACGAGTACACCAGCCCCCCGGTTGCCTCCAGGTTCGCACGCATGCGCTGGGGGAAGACCCGCAGGCCCTCGACGACCCGGACGGCCAGGTGCAGCTGGTAGTGGGCGGCGGTCAGCGAGTCGGGCAGGATCACCCGCTCGGTCGACGAGTGGGAGATGTCGCGCTCATGCCACAGCGCGACGTCCTCGAGCGCCGCGACCGCGTTGCCCCGCAGCAGCCGCGCCAGGCCGCAGATGCGCTCGGACAGGATGGGGTTGCGCTTGTGGGGCATCGCCGAGGAGCCCTTCTGGCCGGCCGCGAACGGCTCCTCGGCCTCGCGCACCTCGGTGCGCTGCAGGTGGCGGACCTCGACGGCGAGCTGCTCGAGCGAGGCGCCGAGCACCGCCAGCGCGCACAGCAGCTCGGCGTGACGGTCGCGGGCGACGACCTGGGTGGGCACGGGCTCGACGCCCAGTCCCAGCCGGGTGCAGACGTAGGCCTCGACGGAGGGGTCGACGTTGGCGTACGTGCCGACGGCCCCCGAGATGGAGCCGACCGCCACCGCGGCCCGGGCGGCGCGCAGACGCCGGCGTCCCCGGTCGGCGGCGAACGCGAAGTGCGCCAGCTTGTGGCCCAGCGTGGTGGGCTCGGCGTGCACGCCGTGGGTGCGTCCGACGCAGATCGTGTCCCAGTGTTCCAGTGCCCGGGCCTTCAGCGCCGTCACCAAGCGGTCCGCCTCGGCCAGCACCAGGTCGCAGGCCCGGGCCAGGGTGGCGGCCTGAGCGGTGTCGACCAGGTCCGACGAGGTCATGCCGTGGTGCACCCAGCGCGCCGCGTCGCCGGGGATGGTCTCGGCGAAGGCCTCCAGGAACGCGACGACGTCGTGGTTCGTCTCGCGTTCGATCTCCGCCACCCGCTGCGGGGTCGGGGCGCGACCCTGCCTGATCGCCGCCAGGTCGGAGGCGGGCACGAGCCCCAGCTCCGCGTGGGCCTCGCAGGCCAGCACCTCGACGACGGCCCACTGGGCCAGCTTCGCCTCGTCGGTCCACAGCGCGCCCATGTCGGGCAGGGTGTAGCGGGGGATCATGCGCGACGCTCCTGGGCGCGGAGGCAACAGTGGCGGTCACGATTATGTGGAGGTCGGCTACCAGACCTCTTCGACCGGCACCGAGACCGCCTCGGGGAAGATCAGCACGCTGTCGAAGCCGGCCTCGGTCTCCTCCTCGTAGCGCACCTCGACCTCGGAGAGCACCTGGGCTGAGGGCGTGTCGGGGGCGTGCACCACCAGGTCGAGGAGCAGCTGCCTGGGGTTGGTCCCCTGGGGCTCGTGGCGTCGCAGTCCGGCCACGTAGCCCGCGGTGGGAAACCGGCAGCTGCCGGTGACCCGCAGGACGGGCACGCCGGGGGGCTGGCGGTCCAGCGACGCATACCAGCGGCCGCACTGCCAGGAGGCCGCTGGCTCTGGCGGCGGCGTCTCCCGGCGCTCGGACCGTCCGTCGAGCGTCAACCGATCCTGGTCGTAGGACAGGATCCGCAGCGTCTCGGATCCAAGGCCAGGATCGTCGAAGTCCGCCCTGATGGCCTCCGCCACCCAGCGTCCCGTGACCGTGACCGGCTCGTCGCTGGGACCGGGGCCGTGGCGGGCGAAGACGCCGTCGGGGTTGATCTGAAAGCCCCGGCGGGGGAACGAGGGCGGGAACGCGAAGCCGGGC
>DASZOD010000170.1:0-6786 GCA_035550935.1 Egibacteraceae bacterium
CCGCCGCGTGCGGCGCCGACGCGCATCCCCGCGGCGGTGAGCAGGACGATCGCCAGCATGGCCAGCGGCACGCTGACCACGCCCGCGTCGAACAACAGCAGCGGCCAGGTCACCGCCCCGGCCGCGGCCAGGCCGACGAAGCCCCCCACCGACGCGGCCAGGAGCTCGCCGGCAGACACCGCGCGCAGGCTGCGCTCGGCGGCGTCGATGCGACCCAGCGCGAAACGGGCGAGGATCCCGCCCCCGACGTAGCCCGCGGCGGCCCCCAGCCCAGTCAGCAGCAGGCGGGCGCCGTCGCTGCCGAAGGCCTCCTCCACGGGAGGGATCGCCACCGCCAGCTCGGAGGCCAGGGCGGTGACCGCCACGACGACCGCGAGGCGGACGAACTCGACGAAGGCCGTCGTGCCACGACCTTGCCCTGGATACGAGCCGGTGCCCGGCTCGGAGGCGTCGGGCCGCATCGCACTCCCCGCAAGAAGACACCGCCGCGGCCGGTGGCCGCGGGGGGAGCCGCCGACGGCTCCCTATTCAGACAGCACCTGGTCGATGAGGGCTTCGGTGTCTTCCTCGCTCTTCTTGACCGCCGCGGAGAGCTCGGACACGAGAATCTGCTTGGACTTGGTCAACATCCGTTTCTCGCCCGCCGACAGGCCCTTCTCGCTCTCGCGCAGCGACAGGTTGCGCACCACCTCGGCGACCTGGAAGATGTCGCCGCTTTTGAGCTTCTCGTAGTTGGCCTTGAACCTGCGCGACCAGTTCGTCGGCATCTGGCCGTCCCGCCGCCGCAGGATGGCCAGGACCTGCTCGACCTCCTGCTGCGAGCAGACGTCCCGCAGCCCCACGTCGTCGGTGGCGTCAGCGGGGACCATCAGGGTGAGGTCGCCGTAGGTCAGTCGGAGCACCAGGTAATCCCGTTCCTCGCCCGCCAGGGTGCGCTTCTCGCGCTTCTGGATGACCGCCGCACCGTGGTGCGGGTACACGACGGTGTCTCCGACTCGGTAGGTCATCGGCAGATCCTTCCGACCACGCCGGCCCAAGGGGCAGCGATCCGCTGGTATGTGGGAGGCTCAGTGTATCAGACTTGGCGTACCCCACCAAGATAAAACCGCAGGTCAGAGCCCTGAACGCCACCTGGGCCCCCCGTGGTGGGAGCCTTGGGACCCCCGATCGGGGGCCGCCCGCTCAGGCGTAACGCTCGAACATCGAGTACTCCGCCAGCCTGGTCAGGCCCTCCTTGATGGAGCGTGCCCTGGTCGCGCCGATCCCCTCGACCTCGTCGAGGTCCTCCAGGCTGGCCTCCATCAACCGCTGCAGGGAGGAGAACCGTTGGACCAGACGCTCCACCGTGCGGTCCGGCAGCTGCGGGACGCGCCGCAGCAGGCGGTAGCCGCGGGGCGTGATGGGCTGGTCGATGCTGTCGTGGTCCGGGTCGTAGCCCAGCGCGGCAGCCAGTTGCGAGAAATCCAGCAGGCCCTCCGGGGGGGTGGCCTCGATGTCGGCCAGGAGGGTCTCCGGCTTGCGTCGCCGGTCGGGCTGGTAGTCGCGCACAACCAGGGCGCGTTCGCTGTCCACCCCGGCGACGAGCTCGTCGAGCTGCAGCTGCAGCAGCCGCCCGTCGGTCCCCAGCTCGGCGATGTACACCTCGATCTCCTCGGCGATGCGCCGCACCATCTCGGCGCGCTGCAGGACCGACAGCACGTCACGCAGGGCTACGGCGTTCTCGATCTCCAGCCCGCTCAGCGCGTTCGACACCTCGTCGAGCCGTCCCCGGTAGCGCTCCAGCGTCGCCAACGCCTGGTTGGCACGGAACAGCACCGAGCTGATCTCCTCCAAGACGTGCTTCTGGGCATCGACGTAGACGCTGACGATGCGCATCGACTCGCTGACGCTGATCACCGGCTTGCCGGTCTGGCGAGCGACCCGCTCCGCGCTGCGGTGCCGGGAGCCGGTCTCGGAGGTCTGGATCGACGGGTGGGGAACCAGATGGACGTTGGCGTAGAGGATGTTCTCGATGGCGTCGTCGACGACGATGGCGCCGTCCATCTTGGCCACTTCGCTCAGGCGCTGGGCGGTGAACTTCGTGGCCATCTTGAAGCCACCGGAGATGACCTCCTCCACCCGGTCGGAGTAGCCCAGCACGATGATGGCGCCCTTGCCCGCCTTGATGATCCGGTCGACGCCCTCGCGCAGCGAGGTGCCCGGTGCGATCTTCTGCAGGACGGCAAACAATCGTTCGTCCCGCGCCGCCACGGCTTGGCCTTTCGCTGTCGTGCCCCGTTCCGGCTCGTAGCAGAAGCTGTTCAGGTTACGGGGGCATGTATCCGGCCAGCCCCGCAGCGAGTGCCTCGCTGAGATCACGCGCACGGAAGAGGCGGAGCCCCGAGTCGTTCCCATCATACGCATGAGGTAGCAGCGCGCCCTGGAAACCCAGCCGCGCGGCCTCCGCCAGGCGCCGTTCGGTTTGCGCCACGAGGCGCAGCTCCCCGGCCAAGCCCACCTCGGCCAGCGCCACGAGCGTGCGGGGCACGGCCACGTCGCGTCGGCTGGACGCCAGGGCCAGGCACAGGGCCAGATCCACGGCCGGCTCCAGCAGCCTGAGGCCCCCGACGGTGGACGCGTAGACGTCGCGGTCGCGCAGACGCAGCCTCGCCCGCCGCTCCAGCACGGCCACGAGCAGGTCGACCCGCCCGCAGTCCAGCCCGCTGGCGACCCGCCGGGGGTTGGTCAACGTGCTGGGCGCCACCAGTGCCTGCACCTCGCAGGCCAGCGGCCGGCGCCCCTCCAGCGCGACCGTTGCCGCCACCCCCGGGGTGCCGTCGGCGGCGGCCCCCAGGAACAAGCGACCGGCGTCGACGACAGCGGCCAGCCCGGATCCGGTCATCTCGAAGCAGCCGACCTCGCCGACCGGTCCGTAGCGGTTCTTGACGGCGCGCAGCAGCCGCAGGGCGTGGTGGCGGTCGCCGTCGAGCTCGCAGACGGTGTCGACGAGGTGTTCCAGCGCCCGGGGTCCGGCCAGCTGGCCGTCCTTGGTGACGTGGCCGACCAGCACGCAGGCCATCCCACGGGCCTTGGCCACGGCCACCAGGGCCGCGGCGCAGGCCCGCACCTGACCGGGGGCGCCGGCGCTGCCGCCGACGTCCGGCAGACGTACGGCCTGGATCGAGTCGACCACCAGCACGTCGGGGTGGTGCGCCTCGACCAACGCCAGCACGCCCGGCAGTTGCGCCTCGCCGGCCAGCAGCAGCCTCTGGCCCAGCGTGCCCAGGCGCTCGGCGCGCAGCCTGACCTGAGCCGGGGCCTCCTCGGCCGAGGCGTACAGGACCGTCCTGCCCCGGGAGCTGAGCGCCTGGGCGAGCTGCAACAGCAACGTCGACTTGCCCGCCCCCGGCTCCCCGCCGACCAGGGTGACCGAGCCGGGCACCAGACCGCCGCCCAGCACCCGGTCCAACTCGGAGATGCCGGTGCCGGCGCGACCCTGCGCCTCTCCGTCGACCTCGCCGATCGGCCGGGCCAGCGTGGGGGGGCCGACGAGGGCCATGGCGGAGGCGGCACCGGCCGGTCCCACCGGCCGTTCGGTCATCGTCCCCCAGCCACCGCAGGCGGGGCAGCGACCCACCCACCGGGCCTGGGCCTGGCCGCAGTCGTCGCAGCGGAACGCCGTCCTGGCTCTGCTCACGCCCGGACTGTAGCGGCCGGGTGTGACCGACGGGCTCCGCCGACCGGCGCGCTGTGCGGGGGCGCGGCTAGCCCCCTTGCGGTGCCGACGGCTTTGGGCGCAGCGGCGGAGTGCTCGCCTCGGCCGGCGGTGCCTCGGAGACCGGGGGGGCGGGCTCCGACCGCCGGGCGGGTTCGGCGGGTCCGGCGTCGGGACCGGCCAGGCCGAAGCCGGCCCTGACCACCGCCGCCCGCCGCGTCCGCAGCTGGGCGATCTCGTCGTCCAGTTCGGCGCCGACCAGCAGGACCAGCATCGACAGCTGCAGCCACAGCAGCGCGACGATCACGCCCGCCAGCGTCCCGTAGGTCGCCCGGTAGTTGCCGGCCAGCTGCACGTACAGGGTGAAGCCGGCCGACAGCGCCAGCCACCCGGCCACTCCCAGGACCGCTCCCGGCGAGAACGCCTGCCAGCCGGCGCGCTGGCGGTCCGGCCCGAGCCAGTAGACGAAGGCGAACAGTCCCATCAGCAGCGCGACGGCCACCAGGAACTGGCCGACGCCGAACAGGACCGCCACCGGGCTGTCCTCCAGCCGGGCAGGCAGGAGCCAGTCCTGCACCTGCGGGCCGACCACCACCAGGACGATGAGCGCGACGATCACGCCGAGCAGCGCGAGCGTCAGCACGAGCGCCACCGCGCGCTGGGCGACGACGTTGCGCGTCTCCTCCACGTGGTTGATGCGGTTCAGGGCCTTGATCAGCGTGACCGCCGCGGACGTCGCCGACCACAGCCCGCCGAGCACCCCCAGGACGGCCAGGCTGCCCGCCGCGCCTCCGGAGGCGCCCACGAGACCGGTCAACGGTGGCTCGAGCAGCTGCTCGATCACCTCCGGCGGCACCAGCCCCTCCAGCCGACCCAGCAGCGCGGGCAGCCGTGCGGGCGACATCACCAGGCTGAAGATCGCCACGGCTGCGATCAGCGACGGGAAGATCGACAGGAAGATCTTGAACGCCACCCCGGCCGCCAGCGTGGGGACGTCGTCGGCCTTGACCTGCTTGAGTGCCGAGACGAAGGCGTTCGTGAGGTCCTCGAAGCTGAGGTCGCCGGACCAGAGCCTGCTCACGGCTGTGTCGTGCCCCCCGGGGCGACGCCTACACCTCGCCGACCGCGCCCGGCAGGCTGAGCGTGTCGCCGCACCATTCGGCCAGGCCGTCGGCGACCAGGCCGGCGACGAGCGCGGCCAGCCGGCCCGGATCGGCCAGTCCAGCCACCGTCGGCAGGTCCGCCGACCCCACCGGCCCGGCGCGTAGCGCGTCCACGACGCGACCGCGGTGGAAGCGGTCCGAGCCGGCGAAACGCCCCTGGACGCGGGCCCGCCCCGCGACGCGGGCGGCGGGGTCGGGGCCCGCCCCTGCGCGTCGCCAGGCACAGGCCGCGGCCACCGGGCAGGTCGCGCAGCGCGGCGACCGGGCGAGGCAGTGGCCCGCGCCCAGGTCCATGACCGCATGGCTCCAGACCGCCGCCCGGCCGGGGGGGACCATCCGGTCGGCCAGCGACTGCGCGTCCCGCCGGGTCAACGGCGCGCCGGCCACCGCCCGCGCCACCACCCGCGCGACGTTGGTGTCGACGGGAGCGGCGTCCTGGCCGAAGGCGAACGCCCGCAGCGCTCGGGCCGTGTACCCGCCGACGCCAGGCAGGGCCACCAGGGCCTGGAAGTCGGAGGGCACCGCGCCACCGTGGCGCTGCACGACCGCCTCGGCCGCGCGGCGCAGGTTGACCGCGCGGCGGTTGTAGCCCAGCCCCCGCCAGGCGGTCACCACCTCGGCCGCCGAAGCGGCGGCCAGCGCATCGACGGTCGGGAAGCGCCGCACGAACGCCTCGTAGAGCGGCTCGACCCGGGCCGCCTGCGTCTGCTGCAGCATGACCTCGCTGACGAGGATCCGGTAGGGGTCACGGGTTCGCCGCCACGCCAGCATCCTGCCCTCGGTGCGGTACCAGTCCAGCAGGAGAGGCTGCAGGTGGGGGCCCGAGGTGCTCACCGCGGGCAGGGTGCCAGCGCCGCCGGCCCCCGGCAAGCACGGACGGGTAGCGTGCGCCCATGCGACAGCTCCTGCCCGAGGCGCACCCCCACGTCGAGCCCTACGATGCCTACCGCTCCGGGGACCCGCGGGCACCCCTGCTGCGACTGAACTTCGTGGCCAGCGCCGACGGGGCCGCCACCGACGAGCGCGGCGTCGCCGGTGGCCTGGGCGGCCGCGGCGACCGGGAGGTCTTCCGGGCCCTGCGCGCGCTGGCCGACGCCATCGTGGTGGGGGCCGGCACCGTGCGTGCGGAGGGCTACGGCCCGCACCGGCTGCCGCCGGCGCTGGCCGCCCGCCGCCGCGCCGACGGCCGTGTCGCACCGGCACCGGTCGTCGTCGTCAGCCGATCGCTGGCCCTGGAGCCGTCCTGGCCGTTGTTCACCGAGGCGGTCGCCCCAACGGTCGTGTTGACCTGCGAGGACGCGCCAGCGCAGCGGCGGGGGGCGCTGGAGCCGGTGGCGGTGGTGCTCGTCGCCGGCCGCGCCTCGGTGGACCTGGGCGACGGGCTCAGACGCCTGCGCCAACAGCTGGGGCTGGTCCGCTTGCTGTGCGAGGGCGGTCCCACGCTCGCCACGGGGCTGCTGGCCGCGGGACTGGTCGACGAGCTGTGCCTGACGGTTGCGCCGGCTCTGGTGGGCGGGCCAGGGCCGCGGATCGTGCGTCGCCTGAGCCGGCGGGTGCCGCTCGACCTGGTGGCCGCCTTCTCCCAGGACGGCGAGGTGTACCTGCGCTACCGGATTGCGGGAAGATGAGCCGATGCTCGACTACGTCGGTCACCTGCGCGCCGAAGGCGCAGCCCTGGCGCGTGCCGCCACCGGGAACCTGCACCTGGCGGTGCCCTCCTGTCCCGGCTGGACCGTCGCCGACCTGGTCGCGCACGCGGGCAGGGGGCACCGTCACAAGCTGGCGCTGCTGCGCGCCGCCGGCACCCGACCATCCGACCTGCCCGTTGCCCCCTCACCGCCGACCGGGGACGCCCTGATCGGCTGGCTCCTGGACGGTCTGAGCCAGCTGGCGGAGCTGCTGGCGGCCACCGACCCGGACGCGGCCCCC
>DASZOD010000171.1:0-10711 GCA_035550935.1 Egibacteraceae bacterium
GGGGGTGAGCCGTGCTGCCCAGGGGCGGCGACCAGCCGGCGTGGCGCACCGGGCGGCAGCCCGGCCCCCGCCCTATCCTTGGCCGCACCGTCTGCTTCGGGATGCGGCGGGGAAGCAGCCGATGGCGCGACCCGGCAGCGGTCGTATCCGGACGAAGGAGAACCCGTGACCCGCGTGACCCAGGCCGTCGGCGCCCTGCTCATCGCCGTCGGGATCGTTGCCTACCTTGCCACCGGCGCCGAGAGCCTCACCGCGCTGCTGCCGGCGCTGCTGGGAGCGGCGCTGCTGGCGCTGGGGCTGCTTGCCACCCGCGACGCGCTGCGGCCCCACGCCATCCACGGCGCGCTCGTGGTCGCGCTGCTCGGGCTGTTGGGCACCCTGCCCAACGTCGCGGAGCTCCCCGACCTGGTGGGTGGCGACGTCGAGCGGCCCGGAGCCGTCGTCGCGTCGACGCTGACGGCGTTGTGTTGCGCGCTGTTTCTTGGCCTGGGCGTGCGGTCGTTCGTCGCCGCCCGCCGCCAGCAGCCCCAGCCGTAGGGCCGGCCGGCTGCGCTGGGCGGCCGGCGCCGCAGCGCGACGTCGAGGCGGACAGGACGCGGGGCGCGCACCGGCGGCGGCGGCGCGGGCGCGCCGGCCTGCTGGGCTAGACGCAGCGCGTCGTCTGCCGCCAGGTCGGGACGGGTGCGTTCCAGCGCCTCCCAGAAGCCCAGCGGGTCGCTGAGGGTGACGACCTGCAGTCCTGCGTCGGCTAGCAGGGCTCTGAGGACGGTCAAGACCGTCGGGTCGTCGTCGACCGCCAGCAGCGTCGGGGTGGCTGCGGGCGCTCGAGCACGCCGGTCACCGCCTCCAGGACCTGCCTCGCGCCCAGAGGCGTGCGCAGGAAGCTGCCCGCCCCCGGTCGCACCGCCTCGACCCGGTCGGCGAGCCCGCCCCCGGCGTCGACGACCAGCACCGGCACCGGGGGCTCCGCCGCGCTCAGCTCGGCGTCGAGGCTCAGAACGCCGGGGGTCACCGGCGGCGTCAGGTCGACCAGCGCCGCGTCGGGGCGGCGGCGGACGGCCGCTCGCGCGGCGGCCAGGTCAGGGACGCTCTGCAGCCGCAGGCGCCCTGGGGCGGCTTCGGCCTGCAGCCGCAGGACGAGACGGGGGTCGGGGTCGACCACCAGCAGCACGACGCGTCGACGTGGCCTCCTTCCGCCCCCGCCGTGCCGGCCGGTGCGGCCTCGAGCTCGCAGCGCAGCGCCGCGACCTGCCCGGCGGCGCGGGCAGGCCCGTCGCCGGCCGTGGGGCCGGCGAGAAGCTGCTCGAGCTCGGCGGCCAGAGCCGAGCCCCCAGGGAAGCCGAAGGTCCCGGCAGCGCCGACCAGCTTGTGGGCCTCACACTCGGCCTCTCGGCGTTGCCGCTCGTCCAGCCGGCCGTCCACCAGCGCGTCCACGGCCGCCTCCAGCACCGCCACCCGTTCCAGGACGGCCTCCCGTGACCGCTCCCACAGCGCCGCCAGGGCCGCGCGGGCAGGCTCGCGGCGCGCAGCGGCCGGAGCTTCTTCTCCGCCGCTGGGTGCCGGTGGCAGGTCCAGGCAGGAGGCCGCCGCGCGGGCGAGCTCGTCGCGGTCCAGCGGGTGGAACAGCAGCCGCTGGACGCCGGCGCGGCGCACCAGCCAACGGGTGAGGTCGCCGCCGGCGGTCGGCCCCAGGCAGTACACGACCGGCAGCCGGTTCCCGAGCCGGTCGCGGGCGGCGCCGACCACCTCGGGGGCGGCAGGCTCGCGCAGCGCGTCGTCGACGATCAGCAGCGACCAGGGGCCGCCCGCGAGCGCGTCGACGGCTTCCTGGCCGTTGCGGGCGGCGCGCACGTCCACGCCGCCCAGGCGCCGTCCCAGCCAGGCCGCGGCGTCGGGCGGGAGGCCGGCGGTCAGCACGCAGGCCCTGGTCACCGTTGCCACCCCAGCGTCTCGGCCACCTGCCCGGGCAGTTCCATTGGGTCGAAGGGCTTCGTGATCACTCCCGCCACGCCCAGTTCGGCGAAGCGACGCCGGTCGGCCGCCTGGGCCTTGGCCGTCAGCAGGATGACGGGGATGTCGCGGGTGGCCGGCTGCGACTGCAGCCGCCGAAGCGTCGCCGGGCCGTCCAGGTCGGGCATCATGACGTCCAGCAGGATCACGTCGGGCAGCCGGGCCAGCGCGGCGGCGACGCCCTCGCTCCCCGAGCCCGCGGTCACCACGTCCCATCCGCCGACCAGCTGCAGGCTCAACTTGACGACCTGGCGGATGTCTTCCTCGTCGTCGACCAGCAGGATCCGCTTGGTTGGCATGCGCTAACCCCAGGGCTCCGGCGCGGGGGCGGTGACGTGTTGCACCGGGTCCACCACCAGCCGCTGGAACTCGGCCCGCGGGGTCATCGGCTGGCCTGCTCGGCGTGCTGTCGGGTCAGCTCGCCCAGCAACGCCACCACCCGCCGCTCGAGGTCGTCCAGGGACACCCGACTCTTCGTGTAGACGACCGTGTCGGCCAGCCGGAGCCGCTCACGTTCGCCCTCGTCGATCTCTTTGGCGGTGTAGACCACCACCGGGAGGTGCCTGAACCGGTCGATGCGCCGCAGCCTCTCGACGATCGTGAAGCCGTCGGCGTCGGGCAGCAGCAGGTCGAGGATGACCAGGTCGGGGACGGCACGCCCGCACAGGCGCAGCGCCTCAGCCCCGCTGCGGGCGTGAAGGACCTCCATCCCGTGGCGTTCGAACATCGCGACGAGGACGCCGGCCAGCCCCTCGTCGTCCTCGACCACCAGCAGCCTGGGCGCGCCGCGCGCACCGCCGACGACGCGCCACAGCGCAGCCAGCAGCTCGGCGGTGTTGAACGGCTTCTCGATCCATTCGGCGACGTCGCAGCGCAGCCTCTCGGGGTGCCGCCGGGGCAGGGCGCTGACGACTACGATCGGCGTATCGCGGGTCTCCGGGCGCTCCTTGAGGGCGGCGGCGGTCGCCCAGCCGTCCATGCCGGGCATGAGCATGTCCAGGACGATCGCGGCCGGCCGTTGGCTGATGGCCTCGTTGACCGCCTCGGGTCCGGAGGCGGTCGCCAGCACCCGGAAGCCTTCAGCGGCCAGCACCGTGGTGACGACCTCACGCACCGACGGGTCGTCGTCGCACACCAGCACCGTCGGGCCCGACGAGGAGGTGGCCAGCTCGGACGTGTCCGCGAGGACCGGCAGCGTGAAGGCGAAGGTGGCGCCCCTGCCCGGGCTGCTGTCGACCCAGATGCGTCCGTCGTGCTGCTCGACGATGTTGCGGCAGATCGCCAGTCCCAGCCCGCTGCCGCCCTTCTCGCGCGAGTCGGACGCGTCGACCTGCTGGAACCGGCCGAAGACCCCCTGGAGCTTGTCGGGGGGGATCCCCCGACCCTCGTCGACGACCTCGAAGCGGACGGCCTGTTCTTCGCGGATGGTGAGCAGGCGGACCGTGGTCCCTGGGGGCGAGAACTTCACCGCGTTGCTGATCAGGTTCGTCAGCGTCTGCTCGATGCGGTCGGAGTCGGCCCACACCGTCGCCGGCTCGACGGCGGTCACCAGGCTCACGCCCGCCTCGTCGGCCATGGGGCGCATCGCCTCGGCGCAGCGGGACACGAGCTCGGCGGCGTCGCAGGCCTGCTTGTGCAGCGCCGCCTTGCCCGCCTGCAGCCGTTCGACGTCGAGGATGTCGTTGATCAGGCGCACCAGCCGGTCGGTGTTGCTCGCCGCGATGTCGACCATGCGCTGGCCCCGCTCCGACAGCGACCCCAGCACGCCGGCGCGCAGCAGCCCCAGGGCGCCGTGGATCGATGTCAGGGGGGTGCGCAGCTCGTGGCTGACCACCGCCACGAACTCGTCCTTGGCCCGCTGCGCGGCGCGTCGCTCGGTGACGTCGCGCACGACGTGCACGGCACCGACCACTCCGCCATCCTCCCGGATGGGCGTGCACGAGTACTCAACCGGGAAACTGGAGCCGTCCTTGCGCCAGAACACCTCGCCGGTGACCTGCTGCACGGCGTCTCCGTGCAGCGACGTCATCGCCGGGCACTGCTCGGCGGGGTAGGGGCTGCCGTCGCTGCGGCGGTGGTGGACCAGGTCGTGCAGGACCGACCCGAGCAGCTCGTCGCTGTGGAAACCGGTCATGCGCTCGGCCGCGGGGTTGGCGAAGGACACCCGGCCGCGCTCGTCGAGCCCGAAGACCGCCTCCGAGGCCGATTCCAGGATCAGCTGCTGGCGGCGGTCGAGCCGGTCCAGCTGGCGCCGCCGCCAACGGGCGACCAGCACGCCGGCGCAGGCCAGGGCGATGAGCAGGCCGATCTGTCCCCCGATGATCCCCTGGATCTGTTTGCGGTCACGGTCTTCCAGACGGCGCACGTGCTCCTTGGCGGCGGCCGCCAGCCCGAGCGCGTCGCTGAACGCCGTGTCGTAGGCGCGGTCCAGTTCGGTGCCGGTCTCGGCCTGCCCGGCGGCCGCCAGCCGCCGGTCCGTCAGGTCACGCAGCTCGTCCAGCCGCGCGCACAGCCCCGGCAGCAGAGCCCGCAGGGCCGGGTCGGCGACCGCGGTCACGGGCGCCCCAGGCCCCGGCCCGCCGTCGCGCAGCGCCGCGCAGGCGCCACGGGCTTGGTCGAGCCGACCGTGGACCTGGTTCACCAGGTCGATGGGTTCGCCGCTGAGGTGTTGCTGCAACCCCAGGTGCGACAGCGGCAGCTCCCGGCGCACCACCTGGAGGGTCTGGTCCCAGGTCCGGGTGCGCTGGGACACCGCCAGCACCCGGGCGTCGGTGACCAGCAGGACGCCGATCGCGATGAGCGTGCAGCCCGCGGCCACCGATTCGGTGGTCGTGAACAGGCGCATCCAGCGCATCGGTCGAGGTCCTTCTGCGCGCTCGGAAGCCGTCCGGTGACGGCCTGACCGCAATGAGCCCACCATGGTCAACTGCCATATGTTAGCCGTTCGTCAGTTTTCGGACGAACCGTCCGTAAACTGAAGACAATGGCCTTCGGTGCAGGACTCCCAGAAGGCGTCGACGAGTGCTCCGCGCGCGCGGGGGCCCACCGGCGCCTGACCGGACCGCGGTTGACACGGCAGGTCGCAGGTAAGGCTTGCAGCGCAAAGCGACCACCCTCACACGCCCGGAGTCATCGACCATGCAGTTCGTGCAGGTACAGGGCGAGCAGGTACCGGCGCTGGGTCTTGGGACCTGGCTGCTGCGCGGCGACGACTGCCGGCGGGCCGTCCGGGAGGCGCTGGAGGTCGGCTACCGCCACTTCGACACCGCCCAGATGTACGGCAACGAGGACGCCATCGGACAGGTCCTGCGCTCGAACATGGTCGTGGACCGCGACCAGCTGTTCATCACCACGAAGCTGAACAACCGCAACCACGCGCCGCGCGACGTCCTGGCGTCGACCGACGACAGCCTGCGCCGCCTGGGGATCGGTTACGTCGACCTGCTGCTGGTGCACTGGCCGGTCGCCTTCGAGGCGCTGCCTGCGACGCTGGAGGCGATGGTCAAGCTGCGCGACGACGGCAAGGCCCGCAACCTCGGCGTGAGCAACTTCACCACCGAGCAGGTCGAGACCGCCCGCCGACACGCACCGATCTTCTGCAACCAGGTCGAGTACCACCCGTTCCTGGCCCAGCCCGACCAGCTGGCGCTGGCCCGCGACCGCGGCCTGCTGCTCACCGCCTACTGCCCGCTGGCGCGCGGGCAGGTCGCCCACGACCCGACGCTGAACGAGATCGGCCGGCGTCACCACAAGACCGCCGCCCAGGTGGCGCTGCGCTGGCTGGTCGACCAGGAACCGGTCGCCGCGGTGCCCAAGGCCTCCAGCCGCCAGCACCTGGAGGAGAACCTCGCCATCTTCGACTTCGAGCTGACCGACGAGGATCGCGACGAGATCGCGGCCCTGGACCGTGGCGAGCGCTTCATCGACCCACCGTTCGCCCCGGCCTGGGAGCGCTGATGCCGCCGGCCGCACAGACCCGCAACCTAGGCCCGGCGATCGTGGGCTTCCCGATCGTGGGTGCCGAGCTGGTCGACGGGCGTGTCTACGCGGTGTCGCGCAACCTCGTCCCCTCCGTGTTGGCGGTCTACGACCTGCAGGCTGCCGCCGTGACCGCCAGCGTGGACGTCCCGACCGGCGCCGGCGCCTGGGGGATGACCGCCGGCCGGGCCGACGACGTCTACTTCGGCCAGTTCGGCGCCCGCGGCCAGGCAAACCTGTACCGGCTCGAGCTAGCCAGCAACCGGCTGGAAGCGGTGGCGGCGCTGGACGTCCAGTACATCTGGGACCTGGCCACCACCGCCGACGGCAAGGTCTACGGCGTCACCTCCCCCGACATCGTGTTCGAGTACGACCCCGCCACCCGCCTGGCCCGCGACCTCGGGGTCATCGCGCACCCGCCCGAAGCGCTGCGCAGCGTCGCGGCCGCCGGCCGCACGGTGTTCGTGGGGGGCAACACCTCCGGCCGGGCGATGCTGCTTGCGGTCGACCCCGTGACCGGCCAGCGCAGCTCGATCCTGCCCGCCCAGCTGGCCGACCACGGCACCGTCTACACCCTGGCCACCTCCGAGCGGTTCCTGGCCGCGGGCACCCGCGGGCCGGGCGCGGTCAACCCGGCGCTGGCGGTGCAGGGAGTGGGCGACCGGGCGCTCGTGGCCTCCGTCGACGTGCCCGGCGAGGAGGTCATCGACGCGATCGCGGTCGCCGGGGAGGAGTTCTTCTTCACCGCCCGCACCTCGGGGACGCTGTACCGCTACGACCTGTCAGCCCGGCGGCTTGACAACCTGGCCATCCCGGTGGCCAACGCCGAGACCCGCGGGGTGTTCTTCCACCAGGGAAAGGTGGTCGGCGCCAGTGCCAGCGGCGCCGTGTGGACCCATGACCCGCCCACCGGCGTCACCCTGGTGTTCGACCTGCTCGAGGCCGGGCTGACGCCGCGCCCGGAGCTGGCCCAATCGATCACCGCAGGCGGCGGCACCGTCTACGTCGGGGGCAATTTCGGCTTCCAGCGCCACGACCTGGCCTCGGGCCGATCGCGGCGGCTGTTCGCCGGCGGGGAGCCCAAGGACATGGCGATCGGCGCGGGCACGCTGTACCTGGCTCTGTATCCGGGAGCGGAGATCTGGCAGTACGTGCCCGACGGCGACCCTGCCCGCAAGGCGGCGCAGCTGCCGGTGCAGCAGAACCGGCCGGCGGCGGCCCACGTCGACCCCGACAGCGGCCGTGTGCTGGTGTCGACGTCCTCGGACCGCCTCGGCGGCGGGGCTCTGCACGTCTACAACCCGGCCACCGCCCGCCAGGCCAGCTACGTCAACCCCTTCGGCGACAGCCAGTTCCCCGCCGGGGTCACGTCGGCGGACCGGGCGGCCTTCATCGGCGGCAGCGGCCCGGATCCCAGCCTGGCGGGCTGGAACCTCGACGCCGGCCAGAAGATGTGGCAGCTGGACCGCCCGGTGCCAGGCGCCGAGGCCATGGTGGGCCTGGTGGCGCTGGACGGCCGACTGTACGGCTACACCGTCAACGGCTGGTTCGTCGTCGTGGACCTGACCACCGCGTCGCTGGTGCACCACGCGCAAGTGCCCCACCGCGGCGGTGGCCTGGCCGTCAGCGGCGGGTTCATCTACGGCGTGGATCGGGAGGCGCTGTTCCGCTTCCACCCCCAGACCTTCCAGCACGAGGTCGTGCTGACCGGGCTGGGGGCGCAGATCTGGGGCTGGCCGTCCCTGGCCGCCGACGGGCAGGGCGACCTGTACGTCATCAAGGGCACCGACCTGCTGCAGGTGCAGGTCCAGGGCTGACCCGCCCGACGAACCGCGCGCCCGGCGTTTCCGGCATCGTCAGCGGCCGCGCAAGCCCGTTGCAACCCGCACGCCGTTACCGTGGTGTCGTGACGGATTTCGACGCGACCGAGTACCGTCGCTGGATGGATACGGCGCGACGTCAGCTGCTCGTCGCCCGCCACACGGCCGCTGGCGGTTTTCACGACGCTGCGGTGCTGCATGCCGAGCAGGGGACGCAGTGCGCGCTCAAGGCGCTGCTGCACGCCGTCGGCGCCCCGGCGCAGGCCCGCGGCCACTCGCTGCTGGATCTGGCTTCTGCGTGCGAGCGGGCCGCGGGCATGGTGCTGGACCAGCGACTCCGTGAGGCATTGGGTGATCTTGCCGCCCAGTACCAACCGTCGCGCTATCCCGACGCGCTGCCTGGTGGTACTGCCGCCGACCACTATGGGGCGGGCGCGTCCGAGCGCTCGATCGCTACCGCCGAGTCGGTGCTGGGCCGGGTGGCGCTGCAGTTCGACCGGCTGCGTCAGGTCGAGACGACCGCAACCGATGACAGGGACAAGGATCGGTGATCCCCACGCCCCGAGAGGTCGTCGCCCGCCGGCGGGCCCAGCGCCAGGCGGCGATCCAGCGGGCCCGGAGCTTTGCTGGGGACCTCGACCCGTCCCTGTCCGTGCAGGCTGTCGTCGTGGTCGGGTCGGTGGCCAGAGGGGACTTCAACGCCTGGAGCGACATCGACGTCCTGGTCGTCGCCGAACGCCTGCCCGACCATCCGGTCGAGCGGCTCCGCGCCGTCGGCTCCCCCGCAGCCGGCGGCATCGAGGCGGTCGTGTGGACTCCCCACGAGTGGACCGTCCAGCGACGAGGCGGCAACCCGCTCGCCGCGGAGGCCGTCACCCACGGGGTGTGGGTCGTCGGCGATCTGGAGTCCCTGGAGGATGCCACGCCGAAGGCCTCCGACCACGAACCCGGGCCCTGACGGCCCAGGTCGAGACCAGCGGCACAACGCCTGCTGCGCCGGGCCCGTACCGTAGCGAACCCGGTGGCGGGTCGATGCCACGCTGAGCCCGGCACGAGCGCCGCCCACCGCTGCCAGACTGGGCGGCGCTGCCCAGCCCGCAGCAAAGGAGCGCCGGTGACCGAGTCCCCTGCGGCCGTCCGCCGCTGCGTCCTGGCCATCGCCGTCGTCCTGCTGGTCCTGCTGCTGGCCCTGCTGCCGTCCACGTCCGGCCGCGCCCAGCAGCCCGGCCAGCCGACCGTCGAGCGACTGGCCGGACCCGACCGCTACGCCACCGCCGCGGCCGTCTCCCGCGCCACGTTCGCCCCCGGGGTCCAGACGGCCTACGTCGCCTCGGGCGAGGACTTCCCCGACGCGCTGGCCAGCGGCCCGGTGGCCGGCGTGCTGGGCGCGCCCGTCCTGCTCGTGCGCCGCGACGACGTGCCCGAAGCGACCGGCAGCGAGCTGGGGCGGCTGCAGCCGGGACGCATCGTCGTGCTCGGCGGCACGGCCGCGGTGTCGCCCACGGTCGAGGTCCAGCTCGCGCTTTATGCCCGCGGCAACGTCGAGCGGCTGGCCGGCCCTGACCGCTTCGCCACCGCCGCGGCGGTGTCGGCGTCGCACTTCGACCCTGGCGTGGCGGCGGCCTACGTCGCCTCGGGGCTGGGCTTCCCCGACGCGCTGGCCGGCGGGGCGGCCGGCGCCGCCGTCGACGGGCCGGTGCTGCTGGTGTTGCCCGACGCCGTGCCTGACCCGACCGCCCGGGAGCTGCTCCGCCTGCAGCCCGCCTTGATCGTCGTCCTGGGCGGCGAGCAGGCGGTCAGCGCGCAGGTCGCCGGCGAGCTCGCCGCGTTCACCGCCGGCGACGTCCGGCGCCTGGCCGGCGCCGAGCGCTACGCCACCGCGGCCGCGGTGTCGGCGGCCACGTTCCCGGCTCCGCGCCCGACGGTGTTCCTGGCCAGCGGTGCCGCGTTCCCCGACGCCCTGGCCGGCACCCCGGCCGCAGCCGCGGCACAGAGCCCGGTGCTGCTGGTACGCCCCGACTGCGTGCCGCCGCCGGCAGCCGGGGAGCTGGAGCGCCTGGCGCCCGAGCGGGTCGTGATCCTGGGCGGGCCCGCCGCGGTGTCCCAGACCGTCGAGCGGTTGGCGGCCTGCGCCGGGCCCCGGGAGGTCTCGGTGGTGGCCAGCGGCCTGCAGGCGCCGTGGGAGATCGTGTTCGCCCCCGGCGGGCGGGCCTATGTCACCGAGCGCGACACCGGCCGGCTGCTGGCGCGCGAAGTGGACGGCACCATCCGCGAGGTGCAGCGCTTCGCCATCGACAACGACGGCGAAGGTGGGCTGCTGGGGCTGGCCGCCTCGCCGGCCTTCTCACAGGATGGCCTGCTGTACGCCTTCATGACCACCGCCGAGGACAACCGGGTGGTGCGGTTCCGCCCCGGCGAGCCGCCACAGCCCGTCCTCACCGGCCTGCCCGCCGCCAGCTTCCACGACGGCGGGCGGATCGCCTTCGGCCCCGACGGCCTGCTGTACATCACGACCGGAGATGCGGGCGTGTCGTCCCGAGCCCAGGACCCCGGCTCGCTGGGCGGCAAGATCCTGCGGATGTCGGCCGACGGCGGGGTGCCCGCCGACAATCCCTTCCCCGGCTCGCCGGTCTACGCGCTCGGCCTGCGCAACCCCCAGGGCCTGGCCTGGGACGCGGCCGGCAGGCTGTACGCCACCGAGTTCGGCCCCGGCCGCGACGACGAGGTCAACGTCGTCGTGCCCGGCGGCAACTACGGCTGGCCCGAGGTGACCGGTGCCGCCGGCGACCCCCGCTTCGTCGACCCGATCGTCGTCCGCCAGCCGGCGGAGGCCTCCTGGAGCGGCGCGGCGATCCTCAGCGACGGGGCGATCCCCGAGTGGGAGGGCAGCCTGTTCGCCGCGG
>DASZOD010000172.1:0-3787 GCA_035550935.1 Egibacteraceae bacterium
GGCCGGGGGCATCAGGTCCGGGGGGCACACGAGCAGCGCGGCGCCGGCATGGTCCAGGATCCGCGTCAGCTCAGAACCCGAGAAGCGCGGCGAGAGCGGAACCGCCACGGCGCCCACCTTGTGCACCGCCAGGTAGGAGACCGCGTAGTCGGTCCAGTGGGCGTTGTCGAAGAACAGAGCGACGCGGTCGCCGGCGCCGGCCCCCGCCGCGGCGAGCCCGTGGGCCATGGCGGCGGAGCGCTGGTCCCAGCCGCGATACGTCAGGCTGGGGCCGCCGTCCACGACCAGCGCGACGGCGTCCGGCTCCGCGGCCACCCGGGCCCGAAGGAGGTCCGCAACTCCCGTCGCTGTGGGCATGAAATGAACAAAGGAGGTTAGCACGCCAGCCACCCGCACCCGTTGACAGTGTTCAGGTGGCTCCCCTACCGTTTTCAACACCGATGATCAGGGGTTCGCGTTGAGAGTGCTCTGCACCTGCCTACCTGGCTTCGGCCACTTCCTTCCCATGGTGTCCCTCGCCCGAGCCGCCGCCGTCTCCGGCCACCAGGTCGCCTTCGCGACCGCCGAGGACTTCTGCCCACAGGTCGAGAAGGCCGGCTTCGACGCCTTCCCGGCGGGCCCCAGCCTGCGCGAGCAGCTGGATGAGGCGGCGCGGCGCTTCCCGGAGCAGCACGCACTCCCCCCCGGCAAGGAGCGGTTCTGCTCCTTCGTCCCGCGCATGCTGGCCGGCGTCGCCGCTCCCCCCCGAGCCTCCGACCTCCTGCCCATCGTCCGCGACTGGCGCCCTGACGTCCTCGTCCACGACGAAACCGAGTTCGGCGGTCCCGTGGCCGCCGCCGTGGCCGGCATCCCCTACGCCGACCAGAGCGTCGGAATCCTGCGCCCGCTGGGGATGGCCCGCCTCGCCCGCGAGACCATCGCCCCCGTGTGGGAGGCGTTCGACGTCGAGCTGGGCCCGTACGGAGGCCTGTTCCGCTACCTGTACCTGGACGTGTGCCCACCCAGTCTCCAGTCGCCCGAGATCGAGGGGATCGACGTCGCCCATCCCGTGCAGAACACCCACATCGACACCGGCGACGACCGTCTGCCCCGCTGGATGGACACCCTGCCGCCCGCTCCCACCGTCTACGTCAGCCTGGGGACGATCTTCAACCAGAACCGCGACGTGTTCGCCGCCGTCCTCGAGGGCCTGCGCGACGAGGGCGTCAACGTGATCGTCACCGTCGGCAACCAGAACGACCCCGCGGCGCTGGGGCCGCAACCCGAGCACGTGCACGTCGAACGCTTCATCCCTCAGTCCCTGCTCCTGCCCCACTGCGACGTCGTCGTCAACCAGGGCGGCACGGCCATCCTGCCGATCCTTGCCCACGGCCTGCCCCTGCTCGTCCTGCCCCAGGGGGCCAACCAGTTCCACAACGCCGAAGCCTGCGTCGACGCGGGCGTGGGACGCCGGCTGCTGCCCTCCGAGGTCACCGCCGAGGCCGTGCGCCGCGAGATCCGCACCCTGCTCGAGCAGCCCGGCTACCGGGAGCGCTGCCGGCGCATCGCCAAGGAGGTCGAGGACATGCCAGGTCCCGAAGACGGGGTCCGGCTGCTGGAGCGCCTGGCGCGTGAGCGGCGCCCGTTGACCCGCGCCGCGCTGCGCCCGTGAGCCGGTCCTTCCAGGACCCACTCTCCGACCTCGACGAGGACCGCCTGCCCCTGGTGCGCACCGACATCCCCGGGCCCCGGTCGGCGCAGCTGTGGGAGCGCGACGCCAGATTGCACGCCAGCAACTCCTCGTTGGCGGCGCAGACGCTGCGCGTCGTGCTGGACGATGCCCGCGGGGCGCTGGTGCGCGACGTCGACGGCAACGTGTTCATCGACTTGTCGTCCGGCATCGTCGTGACGAACCTGGGTCATTCGCCGCCGTCCGTCGTCGACGCTCTGCGAGCCGAGGCCGGACGACTCATGCACTTCTTCGACTTCGCCACGCCGCCCAGGGCGGCGTTCTTCGAGGCCCTGGCGCGGACGCTGCCGCCCAGCCTGCAGACCTTCCAGATGTACACGACCGGCGCTGAGGCGGTCGAGGCGGCCATGCGTCTGGCCAAGGCCTACACCGGCAAGTACGAGTTCATCTCGTTCTTCGGCGCCTGGCACGGCCGCACCCTGGGGGCCATGTCACTGATGGGGGGCTTTCCCCTCAAGCACGGCTACGGGCCCTTCGCCCCGGGAGTGCTGCACAGCCCGAACGCGTACTGCTACCGCTGCCCCCTCGGCCTGGTCCGGGAACGGTGCGAGGTCGCCTGCGCGCGTTTCGTCGACCGCGTCTACGAGCAGTCGAGCGAACGCCAGTTGGCGGGGGTGATCATCGAGCCGGTGCAGGGCGTGGGCGGCGCCATCGCCCACCCGCCGGCGTTCCTGTCCCACCTGCGCGAGTTCTGCGACCGCACCGGCGCGCTGCTCATCTTCGACGAGATCCTCACCGGCGTGGGCCGCACCGGCCCGATGTGGGCCTTCCAGGAGTCCGGGGTGGTCCCCGACATCCTGCTGGCCGGCAAGGGACTGGCGTCGGGCTACCCCATCTCGCTCATCGCCTCGCGCCGCGAGGTGCTGGACACCCCGCCGTTCGGGCAGCCGGGCGCGGGCGCCTCGACGTTCGCCAGCGGCAACCTGGCCTGCGCCGCCGGCGCCGCCACGCTCGCCCTGCTGGAGGACGGCAAGGTGCTCGACCAGGCCCGCCGGGTGGGCGCGTCGCTGCTGGCCGCCCTGCGCCGGGTGCAGGACCGCCACCCGATCGTGGGCGACGTCAGAGGCGCGGGCATGCTGCTGGCCCTGGAGCTGGTGGAAGACCGCGACACCAAGCAGCGCGTCCCCCCGGCGGTGGGCCGCCGGCTGCTGGCCGCCCTCGCCCGCCGCGGGGTGCTCGTGGCCGGCGCAGGACCGGTGGTCCGCCTCACGCCGCCGCTGGTGATCAGCGAGAGGCTCGCCCTGCGGGCCGTCGAGCTGCTCGACGACGCGCTGTCCGAGGTCGAGCGCACGGCGCTGGGTGGCTGAGGTGGCTGGCCTGCTGTTTCGCGCCGTGCACCACGTCGGGGTGTCGGTTGCCGACCTCGGGCGCTCCATCGCCTTCTGGGAGCGGATGCTCGGCGCCGCCGGCCGCGACCGGCGGTTGCTCGAGGGCCCCCAACTCGGCGTGCTCGTCGGCTACCCCGGCGTCCGGGTGGACTCCTGCTGGTTCGACCTGCCCGGGGGGGTCGCGCTCGAGCTGCTCTGCTACCTGGACCGGGCCGACGCGCCCTACGACCCGGGCACGGCCCACCCCGGCAACGTCCACGTCTGCCTGCGAGTCGACGACATGGCCACCGCCCACGCCCACGCTGTCGCCTGCGGCGCCCGACCGGTCAGCGACGCCCCCGTACAGGTCGCCCGCGGCCCCAAGGCCGGTGCCCGGGTCGCCTACCTCCGCGACCCTGACGGCGTCACGATCGAGCTCTTCCAACCGCCTCCGCGAGCGTGATCCACCCGGTGACTTGCTCGTCCGACACGAGGCTCGTGCTGCTGGGGACAGCCGGGGGGCCGCTGCCGTCGCCGCTGCGGTCGGGCATCTCCCAGGCCGTCGTCGTGGGCGGGCGGGTCTATCTCGTCGACTGCGGCAGCGGCGTCACCAGGCAGCTGCGCCGGGCCCGGCTCCTGTCGAGCCTGCACCGGGTCCTGCTCACCCACCTGCACTCAGACCACGACTGCGACTACTTCAACCTGTTCCTGCTGGGCTGGCCGATCCTGCAGCGCAACCCCCCGGTGCACG
>DASZOD010000173.1:0-2721 GCA_035550935.1 Egibacteraceae bacterium
GCCCCCCGCCGATGCCCCCGCCGATGCTCCCGTCGCGGCCCCGTCGGAGCGGGGCGTCGAGCCGGTCCCCGAGGATCCCACGCCACCGCCGGGCACCGCCCAGCCGGGCGCCTAGCCACCGGCATCCAGGAGCGTCCATGCTGTCTCCACGCAAGGTCAAGCACCGCAAGCAGCACCGCGGCCATCTGCGCGGGCTGGCCAAGGGCGGCACGGCGGTCGAGTTCGGCGACTACGGCCTGCAGGCGCTGACCGGCGGCTGGGTGACGAACCGACAGATCGAGTCCGCGCGCGTCGCGATGACGCGCTACATCAAGCGTGGCGGCAAGGTATGGATCAACGTCTTCCCGCACAAGTCCTTCACGAAGAAGCCCGCCGAGACGCGGATGGGCTCGGGGAAGGGCTCGCCGGAAGGCTGGGTCGCCGTGGTGCGACCCGGGCGGGTCATGTTCGAGCTGGCGGGTGTGTCTGAGGACGTCGCCCGCGAGGCGATGCGCCTGGCTGCGCACAAGCTGCCGGTCAAGTGCCGGTTCGTGACCAGGGAAGGCGAGTAGATGCAGGCCGCCGAGCTGCGCGAGCTCAGCGAGGTCGAGCTGGACGACCGGCTCGCCGAACTCAAGCAGGAGCTGTTCAACCTGCGCTTCCAGCTCGTCACCGGACAGCTGGACAACCCCAGGCGGCTCAAGGATGTCCGCCACGACATCGCCCGCGTCCTGACCGTCCGGCGGGAGCGCGAGCTTGCGCCGGCGGGCCGGGACGAAGACCAGGAGCGATCGCAGCCATGAGTGCCACCCAGCAGCAGGCGCGCGGCGCCCGCAAGGTCCGCCAGGGCGTGGTCGCCAGCGACGGGATGGACAAGACCGTCGTCGTGGTCGTCGAGCGGCGGACCACCCATCCGCTGTACGGCAAGACCGTCACCCGCTCGGCGCGCTACCAGGCCCACGACGAGACCAACGACTGCCGGGTGGGCGACCGTGTGCGCATCGTGGAGACCCGCCCGTTGAGCAAGACGAAACGCTGGCGGGTGCTCGACGTGGTCGAGCGAGCCCAGTGATCCCGCCGCCGGGGCCCGTCGGTGGGAGCTGAGGGCGATGATCCAGCAGGAGAGCAGGTTGCGCGTGGCCGACAACACCGGCGCGCGCGAGGTCCAGTGCATCCGCGTGCTGGGCGGCTCGGGCCGACGCTACGCCGCGATCGGGGACGTCATCGTCGGTACCGTCAAGGCCGCCATCCCGGCCTCCAGCGTGCGCAAGGGGGAGGTCGTCAAGGCGGTGGTGGTACGGACGCGCAAGGAGAAGCGTCGCCGGGACGGCACCTACATCCGCTTCGACGACAACGCCTGCGTGCTCATCAACGAGCAGGGGGCGCCGCGTGGCACGCGCATCTTCGGACCGGTCGGCCGGGAGCTGCGCGAGCGCCGCTTCATGCGGATCGTCTCCCTGGCCCCGGAGGTGCTGTGAGGATGCAACGGGTGCGGCGCAACGACACCGTGCGGGTCATCTCGGGCAAGGACGCGGGCAAGGAGGGCCGGGTCGTGCGGGTCTATCCCAGGCAGGAGCGGGTGCTGGTCGAGGGCATCAACCGGGTGACCAAGCACCAGCGCATGCGCACCACCCGCGCCGGGGCGCAGGAGGGCGGACTGGTCCACGAGGAGGCGCCCATCCACGTGTCGAACGTCATGCCGGTGTGCCCATCCTGCGGCGCGCCCGCTCGCGTGGGCGCGCGCTTCGTCGGCGGCCAGAAGACCCGCTTCTGCCGCCGGTGCGACGGGGAGTTCTAACCCATGACCGCGACCGAGACCTACGTCCCCCGGCTGAAGCTGCGCTACCGGCAGGAGATCCGCCCGCGGCTCAAGGAGCAGCTTGGCCTGCGCAACATCATGCAGGTCCCCCGCGTGGAGAAGATCGTGGTCAACGTCGGCGTCGGCGAGGCGGTGGCCGAGCCCAGGGCGCTGGAGGGTGCGGTGCGGGACCTGGCGACGATCACGGGCCAGCGGCCCCGCGTGAACCTCGCGCGTAAGTCGATCGCCGGGTTCAAGCTGCGCAAGGGCATGGCGGTCGGCGCGAAGGTGACCCTGCGCGGTGACCGCATGTGGGACTTCCTCGACCGGCTGCTGTCGATCGCCCTACCGCGCATTCGCGACTTCCGCGGCCTGTCGCCTGACAGTTTCGACGGCCGCGGCAACTACAGCCTTGGCGTCACCGAGCAGCTGATCTTCCCCGAGATCGACTACGACCAGATCGAGGCGGTGCGGGGCATGGACATCACGATCGTCACCACCGCCGAGGACGACGAACAGGGCCGGGCGCTGCTGGCGGCGTTCGGGTTCCCCTTCGCCGGCACGAGACCGGCAGCCTAGGGTCGCCGGCCCGCAGCGACTTTCGAGGAACCAGCGATGGCCAAGAAATCGATGATCGTCAAGGCGGCCCGCAAGCAGAAGTTCGCGGTCCGCGGGTACACCCGCTGCAACCGCTGCGGGCGGCCGCGGGCGGTGTACCGCAAGTTCATGCTGTGCCGAGTGTGCTTCCGCGAGCTGGCGCACGCCGGGGAGCTGCCCGGGATCCGCAAGGCGAGCTGGTGAGAACGCCGCCCCCTTTCGCCGCCTTCCCGGCATCTGCCCGCCCGCCGGCGGCGCCTGTCGGCGCCGCCTTCCCGGCATCTGCCCGCCCGCCGGCGGCGCCTGTCGGCGCCGCCTTCCCGGCATCTGCCCGCCCGCCGGCGGCG
>DASZOD010000174.1:0-1965 GCA_035550935.1 Egibacteraceae bacterium
GGCGCAGTCAGGTGCTGGCGGCCACCCTGTCGGTGTCCGGCGCCGTGGCCTCGCATGCGACTGCCGCGGCCCTGCTGGGCCTGCAGCGGGTCGCCGACCGCCCGCGGGTCAGGTCTGGCTGCGGGGCCGGTCTCTGCCACGCTGCACGCGTCAGCGTGCAGCGGACGCTCGCCTTGGAGCCGTGCGACCGGGCCGACGTGAACGGCATCCCGATCACGAGCGGCGCTCGCACCGTCATCGACCTGGCCGCCCGCCTCGCCCGGGAGGATCTGACCGCGCTGGTCGACGACGCCGTCTGCGCGCGGGTGACCGGCCGGGCATGGCTGTGCCGGCGAGCCCGGGCCCTGGACAACGGCCGCCGGGGCACCGGGGTCATCGTCGCCCTCATCGAGAAAGGCGCTGAAGGGACGTTCCGGTCATGGCTGGAGCGCCGCGCGAGCCACGTCTTCTCCGCCGGGGGCCTGCCGGCGCCGGCTACCGGCTGTTGCGCTACACCTGGCTGGACATCGTGCACCAGCCCGACCGGGTGGTCGCCGAAATCCGCCAGGCCCTGCATCCCCGGGGCTTGTCGAGTTGGTGACGCCCTGCGTCCGGGAGTCGACAAGGCCCGGGTATGGGCCCGCGGCCTTCAGGCTCCGTGCCGGCTGCGTGCCGGCTTGGTGGACTGGGCAACCGTCGCTACACTGATGCGGCAAGAGCAACGGCGCTCGCGTCACGCGGGCGCCGCTTTCGTTCGGGGCAGGAAACGACCGTCCGGCCGGGGAGCCCCACGTGACTGCCACCGCCAATTCCGACGTCGGTGCCGAGCGCGACGCCTGCGGCATCGGCTTCGTCGCCAACGCCGACGGGACCGCCTCCCGGGCGATCGTCGACACCGCGCTCGCAGGGCTGTGCGGCGTCAAGCACCGCGGCGCGGTCGCCGCCGACGCCCGCTCGGGCGACGGCGCGGGGCTGTTGCTGCCGCTGCCGGGGGCCTTCTTCGCCGACATCGCCGGGCGCCGCGACGGTCAGCGGCTGCATCCGGGGCGGGTGGGGGTGGTGATGTGCTTCCTGGACGGCCGCGACGACGCCGAGGGCGACCGCGCCCGTGACGCCGCCCGGGCCGCGGTGGCGGCAGCGCTGGACATCGAGGGCCTGCAGCTGTCCTGCTGGCGGGAGGTCCCCACCGTCCCGGAGGCGCTCGGAGACACCGCGCGGTCCGCCATGCCACGGATCGAGCAGGCGATCTTCGGGCGCCCGGCGGGACTGGCCCTGGACACCGCGGAACGCCGTGCCTACGTCGCCCGCAAGCGGGCCGAGCGCGCCTGCCGCCAGCAGGCGGTGCGCGCCTACTTCGCGTCGTGGAGCTTCCGGACCGTCACCTACAAGGCGATGAGCGCCGCCGACCAGCTGGCCGAGTTCTATCCGGACCTGGCCGACCGGCAGATGGCGGCGTGGTGCGCGATCTTCCACCAGCGCTACTCGACGAACACGCTGCCGACCTGGGAGCGCGCCCAGCCGTTCCGTTTCCTGTGCCACAACGGCGAGATCAACACCATTGCCGGCAACGGCAACCTCATGCACGCCCGGGTGGGGCGCCTCGGGGCGGACTGGCCCGAGCTGGCCGCCGACGGCGAGCAGCTGCTCCAGCCGCTCATCGACGAGAGCAACTCGGACTCGTCCCGCCTGGACAACGTCCTGGAACTGCTGCTGCGCGGTGGCCGCGACCTGACGCACGCCATGACGATGCTGATCCCCCCGGTGTGGGAAGGTCAGCGTGACCTGCACTCGGCGGTGCGCGACTTCTACCGCTACCACGCGGCGCTGGTGGAGCCCTGGGATGGGCCGGCCGGGGTGGTGTTCACCGACGGCGCCCGCATCGCCGCAGCACTGGACCGCAACGGCTTGCGGCCGCTGCGCTACGCCGTCTGCGACGACGGGCTGGTGGTGGCGGCGTCGGAGGTCGGCGCTGTGCGCGTCGCCGGG
>DASZOD010000175.1:0-1989 GCA_035550935.1 Egibacteraceae bacterium
TCCCGTCGCCCAGCCCGGTGGTGGCGGCGGCGGTGGGCACCCCCAGCGTCGCCGAGGCCGCCGCGCTGATCGGCGGGGGCGAGCTGGTGGCCGCCAAGCGCAAGAGCGCCCACGCCACCATCGCGGTGGTGCGGCTGCCGGTGCGCGGACGCCTCGCCGTGGTGGGGGTCGGCCCCGGCGAGGCCGCCCTGGTGCCGCCGATGGCCCGCCAGGCGCTGGCTGCGGCCGAGGAGGCCTACGGGCTGGACCAGTACCTGCAGCGTGCCCGCGGCTGGCTGCGGCCCGGCTGCCGGGTCCGACCGGGTGCGCTCGGCGACGAGGTGGGACGGGCCGAGGCGGCCCTGGCCGCCGCCCGGGCCGGGCGCAGCGTCGCCCTGGTGTCCGGCGGCGACCCCGGCGTCTACGCCATGGCCTCCCCGGCCCTGGAGCGCGCCGGCGACGACGTCGACGTGGTCGTGGTGCCCGGCGTCACCGCCGCGCTCGCGGCCGCCGCGCTGCTGGGCTCGCCGCTGGGCCACGACCACTGCGCGATCTCCCTCAGCGACCTGCTGACCGGCTGGCAGGTCATCCGCCGCCGGATCCGGGCCGCCGCCGCGGCCGACTTCGTGGTCTGCTTCTACAACCCCCGCAGCCGGGCCCGGCGCTGGCAGCTGCAGGAGGCCTGCGCGCTCATGGCCCGCCACCGCAGCCCCGCCACCCCGGTGGGCGTCGTCACCGACGCCTACCGGCCGGCGCAGCGGGTCACGCTGACCACCCTGGGCCAGCTCGACCACGACCTGGTCGGTATGCGCACGATCGTCGTCGTGGGGAGCACGCGCAGCCGCGTCGTGGCCGGGCGCATGGTGACCCCCAGGGGCTACGGAGAACCGCGGTGAGCGCCTTCGCCGTGACCGCCGACTGCGTCGGCTGTGGCGGCTGCCTGCGGACCTGCCCCGAGCGGGTGATCCGTCCTGCTGCGCCCGGCTCGGCGGTGCCGCTGGTCGTCGGCGACGGCTGCAGCGCCTGCGGCGAGTGCGCCGAGGTCTGCCCGGTCGACGCCTGCGTCGAGCTGGGGCGTCGACGGTGAGCGCACCGCGCCGCATGCCGGCCATCGAGGCCGAGTCCTACCGGCGGCTGCGCGCGGCGGTCGACCTGTCGCCGCTGCCGGCGCTGTCGCGGGCGGTGGCCGAGCGGGTCATCCACGCCACCGCCGACCTGGGCTACGCCGGCGACCTCGTCCTCGACGAGGCGGCCCTGCGCCGGGGGTCGGCGGCGCTGGCCGCGGGCCGCCCGCTGGTCGCAGACGTCACCATGGTCGCCGCCGGCGTGTCCTCCCGCGCGGTGGTCTGCGGCCTGAACGAGCCGGCCGCCGCCGGCCTGGCCCGGGCGCGCGACCTCACCCGCAGCGCCGCGGGGATGCTGCTGGCCGCCGCGGCGGCCGGCCCCGGGGCGGTGTACGTGGTGGGCTGTGCACCCAGCGCCCTGCGCGCGCTGCTGGAGGCCGCTGCCGAGCCCGCGCTGGTGGTCGGGCTGCCGGTCGGCTTCGTCGACGCGGTCGAGGCCAAGCAGGCGCTGCGCGACTCGGGCCTGCCGTCGCTGACCAACCGCGGCCCCAAGGGCGGGTCGGCCGCCGCCGCCGCCGCCGTCAACGCGCTGCTGTACGCGGTGGAGCCGTCCTGATGGCCGAGCGGATCCTCGTGGTGGGGGGCACCAGCTCGGGCAAGAGCGCGCTCGCCGAGCGGCTGGTCGCCGGCGGCGACGGGGTCGTCTACGTCGCCACCGGGCGAGCCTCGGACCCCGAGATGGCCGAGCGCGTCGCCGCGCACCGGGCCCGCCGGCTCCCCGGTTGGACGACGGTGGAGACCACCGACGTCGGCGCCGCCGTACGGCACGCGCCGCCGGGCACGGCCATCCTCATCGACGCGCTCGGCGCCTGGCTGGCCGAGCGCATGGGCGCCCACGGCCTATGGGCCGACCCCGGCGCCGCGGTCGCCGCGCTCGGCGGCGCCG